>DCIS01000091.1:0-2510 GCA_002317475.1 Prevotellaceae bacterium UBA1720
CTGATTGGGGTCATACAACTGCTGGGGAGTGAGCTTCAGACCCAGTGATTGCATTATTTGTGCCGTCTTGGCATCAATCTTGCTCAGCATCCACATACCCTCATCAGCCATAGCTGTGGTGAAGGTGCTTGCTGCCACGAGGGCAGCCAAAAAGATTCTCTTCATGTATCTTGTTTTTTATTCGGTCATGTATCTTTTTCCTAGGTTTTTCCTAGGCTATCCTAGGTCTTCCTAGATATTCCTAGGTTTTCCTAGGCCTTCCTAGATATTCCTAGTTATTCCTAGTTTTAGGCTTTTATTTCTTCTTAGGATACCTTCTTGCCCATCCTTCTTCGCTGAAGTCAGGTTCTTCGTCCTTGAAATCCCTTGCCTTCTTGGCTTTTCCGTCAGGCTGGAGGAACTTCATCCAGTCTTCCTTCTGGAACTTCCTACCACGGGGTGCATCATAGCCGCGTTCCTCACGACTGGGCTTGCGGCGTTCGGTTTTTTCTCCCACCAAAGCATTGTGGTCGCGGCGTTTTTTACCCTGTTCATCGCGCTTTTCTGCTCGGCGTTCGCTGCGGTTTTTGGGGCGTTCATCTTTGCGGCCTCTGCCTTCTTTATCCTGTTCGACGCGTCGAGCAGCAGAGCGGCCTTTTCCTCCCTTTTCGCCTCTGCCTCCTCTTTCGCTCTTGCCACCATCGGGACTTGCTTCCTCTGCATCAATGGTGCGTCCCTTGATCTTCAGTCCTTTCAGTCCGTTGATCACGCGGTCTGCATCCTCCTCTGCCACCTCGATGAACGAGAAGTTCTTCACCAGGTCGATGCGTCCTATGTCCACCTTGCCCTTCACGTTGGTATTCACCAGACGAATCAGTTCCTTGGCAAAGTAACCGTCAGTCTTGCCCAAGGTCACGAAGATGCGTGTGTAACCTTCCTCTGCTGTTCGGTCGCTCTTCTTGCGGCGGCTCTTGCCCTCACCGCTGACTGACGAACGACTGTCTGCCACCTCTTCAATTTCGGGTGCGTTGGCATAGTACTGCAGGAAGCGACCAAACTCACGACTCAGCACGCGCTTGATAAGATCCTCCTTGTCCAACCACTCCCAACGGCGGCTCACTTCGGGCAGGAAGTCCTGGATCTCCTCCTCGTCCACCTCCTCGTGCTCGATATCGTCGATGACACGATAGAGCTGCTTGGCACAGATATCCTTGCCACTTGGAAGTATGCCCTTCTCGAAGCTCTTCTGGATGGTTTTCTCCACCAGTCGTATCTTGCCTTTCTCGCGAACATGCACGATACAGATGCTCGTACCCTTCTTTCCTGCACGACCCGTACGACCTGAACGGTGGGTGTAACTCTCGATATCATCGGGCATTCCGTAGTTGATGACGTGTGTCAGATCGTCCACATCCAGTCCTCGTGCAGCTACATCGGTAGCCACCAGTAATTGTGTGCGGTGCTGACGGAACTTCTGCATCGTAAGGTCACGCTGTTGCTGGCTGAGTTCGCCGTGTAGGGCATCAGCGTTGTAACCGTCGCGTATCAGGTTGTCTGCCACCTCCTGCGTCTCCATTCGCGTACGGCAGAAGATGATGGCATAGATCTTGGGATAGTAGTCCACGACACGTTTCAACGCCAGATACTTGTCCTTGGCATGCACCATATAATAGATGTGGTTCACGTTCTCAGCACCCTCATTACGGCTACCCACCTGAATCTGCTCAGCCTCGTGCAAGTAGTTCTGGGCAATACGCTCGATCTCCTTGCTCATGGTGGCGCTGAACAGCAGGGTACGATGATCCTCGGGTACGCTCTCAAGGATGGTGTCCATGTCCTCCTGGAAACCCATGGACAGCATCTCGTCGGCCTCGTCCAGGGCTACGTAGCGAATGGTGCTGAGATCAGCAGCCCCACGGTTGATCAGGTCAATCAGTCGACCGGGAGTGGCCACGATGATATCCACGCCATGACGCAGGGCGCGAATCTGTGGTTCGATATTTGCTCCACCATAGACTGCCAGTAGTCTCAACTGGGGCATGTATTTACTAAAACCCTCGAGATCATCGGCAATTTGTAGGCATAATTCGCGTGTGGGAGCCAGCACGATGGCCTTGGGTTGGTGATTCTCGTCGTTGGCCAGACTGTCGCTCAACAACTGCAATATGGGCAGACCGTATGCTGCAGTCTTGCCGGTACCGGTCTGTGCCAGTGCCACAACGTCTTTCTTTTCTGTCAAAAGGAAGGGGATAACCGCCTCCTGTACGGGCATGGGATGTACATAACCTGCCTCGTCAATTGCTTTCAGCAACTCAGCTGAAAGTCCCAGTTCCTGGAATGTCTTCATCAAAATGTTTGTTTCTTTCCGGCAGACCCTTTGTCCCCTCGTTTGTCCACTTTCCTGTTGTCAACTTGCGTGCGTGGGCCTGCCTTTACTTATTTTATATTCTATTTCGGTGCAAAGTTAGTAAAAAAAGCCCTTATATGAGGCATATATGGAATAATTGTTGTAGTTTTGTGCTAAAATAATA
>DCIS01000091.1:2542-5845 GCA_002317475.1 Prevotellaceae bacterium UBA1720
AAAGTTATAGGCATTGGAGAGACTATAATGGATATTCTCTTCCGTAATCAGCAACCTGAGGCTGCTGTACCTGGAGGCAGTTGCTTCAACAGTATCATCTCGCTTGGCAGGGCTCGTGTGCCCAGTGTTTTTGTGGGCTATACAGGGGGTGACATCGTAGGTCGTCAGACGGTGGATTACCTGCGTGACAATGGTGTCAATACGGATTATTTTGAGGCTCGGCAGGGCGAGAAGAGTGCCATTTCACTCGCCTACCTGAATGAGCAGGGCGATGCCGACTATGTCTTCTACAAGGAGACACCCTACGTGTCTGAAACATCACCTATCCCCGTGTTTGGGAAGAATGATGTGATGCTCTATGGGTCTTACTATGCCATTTGTTCGCATACACATGGTCAGGTGGATCGTCTCTTGCGCTCTGCCAATCAGGCAGATGCCATTGTCTATTACGACCTGAATTTCCGTCGTTCACACCAGCATGAACTGGATGTCCTCTTGCCCGTTATCCACGAGAATTTCCAGCGAAGCACCATCGTTCGTGGTTCTGCTGATGATTTTGAGGTGATGTATGGCGAGCGCGATGCACGTAAGGTTTACGAGAAACATATTCGTGCCTACAGTCCCATCTTCATCTGTACCAGCGGGCCTGGATTGATTACGGTCTGCACCCCTTCTCACACCATAGATTTCCCAGTGGCTAAGGTCGAGACGGTCAGCACGGTGGGTGCTGGTGATAATTTCAATGCAGGTTTCATTTATGCCTTACTTCGTGACGGCATTGTAAAGGCCGACTTGTCCGATCTGAGCGAAGAGGCTTGGCGTCGCCTTCTCGAGACGGGATGCCGCTTTGCTGCAGAGGTATGCCAAAGCCAGTATAACAACATTAGTCGCGAATTCGCAGAATCACTAGGTAATTCCTAGGATATTCTAGGTATTCCTAGGTCCTCCTAGTCTTTCCTAGGTTTTCCTAGGCCTTATTTTACTTCTGGAAAATTATCCTTGTAGATAAGTTTGGCTGCTCCGCTGGTGACGTGTACCAGTTCGGGGTTTTCCTTTGCAAACTTATCAATATGGCGTACGCGCTTTTCTTCTAAGATCTCATCCACGGCTATTAGGATGCCGGTCTCCTCCACGTCGCCAAAACCGTCGTTGATGGCTGTTCCGAAGAGGCGCATGGTGGGAGAGAGGTTCATGTAGGCGTTTACCAATGGGGGGATATTATAGCCTAATTGTCGTACCTCATGGTTCAGGATGCGATAGTCTGCCTTAAACTCCTCCTCGGTAAACAACTGCTCCAATTCCTTGGGATCTGCTTCAATTTTCAGCGCAGTCATCGGGAAAATCAGCTTGTCTTGGTCTGCAAAATGCTTGTCAAGGAAGTATAGGATCATATCTCGGCAACGACGATCATAGCTGGGGTACATGGTGAACTTGCCAAACAGGTAGCGCACGTTTGGCATCACCACCGTCAGTGCTCCCAGACCGTCCCAAAGGTTGTCCAAGGCAAAGATGCCCTTGGCACCACGCTTGCTACTCTGGTATTCCAGGGTCACGAACGAACGACCCAGTTCTATGGTGTAGGGCATGTAGTCCTTCATGAATCGTTCGCTGAAATGGAACATGTGCGAAGTGGCCAGGATTGGTTGTCCCTTGGCATCCACCTGCACCTCAGATCCCATCAGATAGCGGTATCCACCGATAATCTCTTCTGCTTCGGGGTTCCAGACGATGAGTTGCTTGTAGGGGTTTTCCATCGTGTCAAACTCATCCAAGTCCAGTTCCTTTCCTGTTCCTCCACCTGCATCGCGGAAGGCTATCTCGCGTAGGCGACCTATCTCACGCACCACGTTGGGCGAGTCTTGCCAGGTCACGACATAAATCTCGTTCCCACTCTTGTTGGTGAATCGAAGGCGCTTGTCCTCTGTCAGTTCGCTTTTCAATACCTCTACGGGTATGGGATCAATAATCTTTTCCATTTCGTTTGGTTTGCGGGGGCGCCGCATTATCTCTTAGTCTTTTTCTTTCTTTCTTCTCAGGTCTCTCACCTCTCACCTCTCATCTCTCATCTCTAACCTCTCATATCTAACCTCTCACCTCTCACCTTTAACCTCTCACCGGATCTCATACACCCCATCTTTCACCCATTGTGCCCATTCCAACGCTGTTTTTGTCTTGTCGAAGGTCTGGTAGGGGATGGGTTTTCCGATGTGTACGGTGTAACGGTTTCCTCGGCTGCGATACATCTCATCGGGTAGGAATAGCATAGCCAGATTGAACTTCAGGTGCAGTTTCTTGCAGATGTTCGCTATGCGGTAGAAGCGTTTGCTGTTCTCGCCTTCAAAATGGATGGGCACAACGTCGCGCTGGTGCTGTATGCTCTTGGTGATGAATGTCTTACCCCAGGCCAGATCGCGGATGAGACCGTTCTGCTTACGCGAGCAGAGACCAGCGGGAAACATCACCACGTGGTTGTCACCTCCGAAAGCTCCTTCAACGATGGCGGGGAAGTTGCGTGCCTGTTTGCCCAGCTTGTTGATGGGTACGCACAGGGGGGCTAGTCCTTTTAGGTTCATCAGCAGGTCATTCACCAGATATTTGATCTTGCCGTCATAGGCTTTGCCAAGGACCATGCCCAGGGTCACGCCATCAATGGCACCCAAAGGGTGATTGCTGACAAAGGTGTAGTTGCGTCCGTCCTGTGGCAGGTTCTCAAGGCCTTTCACGTCAATCTTTACGCCAAGATACTCGATACAGTGTTCACAGAAATCCACACCTACATACCCTTGTCTCAGGTATTCGTTGATAAAATCCTGATGGATAAAGTTTTTCAGCCATCGTGTAATGAATCCGGGTACTTTCTTTCCGGCTCTCTGTCTCACGATGGCCTCAATGTCTATTTCGCTGATGTTTGTGTCTGCCATATTGTTTTTCGTCATGCAAATTTACATAATATAATGTAGAATGCCTAACATTTTGGCAGGAAATATCTATTTACTATGTAAAAAAGTATAAAAGGAAGGTGTTTTCATTGCTTTCCTAGGGTTTCCTAGGCGTTCTTAGGTCTTCACTAGGCATTTCTAGATTCTCCTAGTCATTCCTAGGTTTCCTAGGCTTTCCTAGTCATTCCTAGGCTTCACGGGAATGTTATATCACCGTATTGACCCTGTTATGACACTATAGTATCCTCATCGGTTGCTCATCGATTCCTCATCGATTGCTCACCGTTTCGATGAGGAAACGGTGAAGATGCGTAGAAGATGCGAAGAGTGAGATACTGTGACATTTCGGAGATACTACGGGTAA
>DCIS01000060.1 GCA_002317475.1 Prevotellaceae bacterium UBA1720
GAGAATGTGAAGCCCAAATACAATCCTCTGGATACCGACATGTTGCTGAGCGATGCTCTGGATGCCCTCACCACAAAGGCAGAGAAAGACTCGCTGACCAGCCTTACCACCACCAACGAGACACAGAAGAACCTCTCGCTGAGTGGTATCAAGGTGAATATCAGCACCAAGAAGCATCCTATGCCCTACGACCCTGCCAACTTCACCTTCAACTACAGCCACCAAGAGTCGCGCAAGGAGGGTGTCACCACCGTCTATGAGGTGGACAAAGTCTGGCGAGGCGGCATGAGTTACAGCTGGTCGCCCAACTGGAAGGCATGGGAACCCTTCAAGAAACTGAAAACCAAGTCAAAATGGATGGATATCATCAAGGATCAGAACATCAATTTTGCGCCTCAGAGCATCACGTTCAACACCGACTTGAACCGCACCTACTACGAACTGCAGGAGCGTGATATCGACAATATAGAGAATCCCACAGCACTGCCTCTGAACTTCAGTCAGCAGTTCCTTTGGAACCGCGATTTCCAGCTGCGCTGGGATATCTTCAAGGCACTGCATTTCACCTTCCAGAGCGCCACACACGCAGAGGTGGAGGAACCCTACACCCCCGTCAACAAGGACCTCTACGCCGATGCCTACACGGCATGGAAAGACTCCGTGAAGACCAGCCTTCGCAGCTTCGGCCGTCCCATGGATTACAGTCAGTCGGTACAGCTCAGTTACAAGTTACCCATCAATCGCATCCCCATCTTCGACTGGGTAACGGCTGACGGTAGCTACAACGGCACCTACTCATGGCGTCGCGGTACGGAACTGGAGGACGGTTCGACCCTGGGTAACACCATCAATACCCAGCGCCAGCTCAACTTCAACGGCAAGTTCAACCTCGAGACCCTCTACAATCACTCTAAGTTCCTCAAGGATACTAACAAGCGATTCTCAGCCTCTTCTGCCAAGACGTCAGCCAAGAAGAAGGTAGACGAGAAGAAGAAAGCCGATGAAGCCAAGAAGAAGGAGAAAGAGGACATGAAGAAACTCCAGGCACAGGCAGAGGAGGAGGCAAAGCGCACGGGTGAATCGGCTGACAGCGTGCTCTACCGTCTCGCCTCAAAGAAGCAGGGCAATGCCCGTGGTGTGAGCAACCAAAAGGCTGATACCAAGAAGACCAAGGGCTTTGCCCAGGAGGTGCAATTGAAGACCGACACCACCGTCACCGTCAGCCATGGGCAGAAGAGCAAGCGACTCATCGTGACGGCACGAGACAGTGCCGGACACACCTATCGTCTGGACTATAAGATACTGGACGACAACAAGATCCTCGTCAAGAACCTGGATTCCATGAAGATACGCATCAATGTCATGGCCAAGGAACCCTTGGAGGAAAAGGCATTCTACACCGCAGCACAGGCCACGGCACGATTCCTGATGATGGTGCGCAACGTCAGCGTGTCCTACCGCAACACCTATAACCTCTCTCTCCCAGGTTTCATCCCCGACGTAGGTGATGCCTTAGGTCAACGCGCCCTCTTTGGCGGTGGTTTTGCACCAGGTATTGACTTCGGCCTGGGTATGGTAGGTGACTCCTATCTGGAGCGTGCCAAGGAGCACGGATGGTTGCTCTGTGCCGACAGCGTGGCTACCCCTGCCACCTCTGCCACTACCGAGGACCTTCAGCTGAAGGCCAGCCTGGAGCCCTTCACCGACCTGAAGATCGACCTCAGCGCCTCACGAACCGTCAACCGTAACCGTAGCGTACAATACATGTATGTGGGCAATCCTACAACAGAGACGGGTTCGTTCAACATGACAACCATCAGTATCGGAACCGCCTTCCAAGGTATGGGTAGTGCACGCAACGGCTATACCTCAAAAGCCTTCGAGAAATTCATGCAGTACCTACCCATCATGCAGCAACGTGTGGAGGCTCGCTATGCAGGTGTGGCATATCCCGCAAGCACGGGTCTACAAGGTACTTTTAACCCAGAAAATGGAACGGCATCTATGTACAGTGCCGACGTGATGATACCTGCATTCCTGGCAGCCTACACGGGTGGTAATCCACACACTGCGAAGATGGAGATCTTCCCAAGCCTGAAGCGTTTGTTGCCCAACTGGACCATTAACTACAAAGGACTCAGCAACCTTCCCTTCCTACGCGATCATCTGAAATCCGTCACCATCAACCATGGCTATAAGAGCATCTTCACGATAGGTTCCTATAACACCTTCTCATCCTGGATGTCAGCCATGACAGGCAGCGATCTGGGCTTCGTGGAGAGCACTACGGGTGGGATCGTTCCCTCGTCAATGTACGATATCAGCACCGTAGCCATCAACGAGTCCTTCACACCCTTGGCAGGTATCAACGTAACCTTCCAGAACAACATGACCGCCAAGCTGGAGTATAAGACCACTCGCGTGCTGACCCTCTCCATGACCTCTGCGCAGATCAACGAGACAGCCTCCAAGGACATCGTCTTCGGTTGGGGATACAAGATTGCTGACTTCAAGTTGGCACAACTCATCGGCAACAAGACTTCGCGTAAGGCTGCCAAGGCAAACAGCGGCAATGCCAATACCACAGACAGCAAAAACGCCAATAAATCGAACACCGCTTCACGTGCCTCATCACGAAGCAATTTCGCACACAGTCTGAACTTCAAGTTCGACTTCTCCCTGCGTAACCAGAGTGCTCTGACGCGCGACATCCAGACTGGTCTTACCGAGGCAACCAGCGGAAACAAAGCCATCAAGACCAGTTTCCAGGCCGACTATGCCATGTCACGCCTTGTGACCATGAGCATCTATTATGATCGTCAGCGCAATCAGCCACTCCTGTCCAACACATCCTATCCCACCATCACCCAGGACTTCGGTTTCAGCATGAAGTTCTCACTGACTCGCTAAGAAGAAGGTTATGAGTGGTTATGAGTGGTTATGAATGGTTTGAAAGGTTATGTGTGGTTTAAAGGGTTAAACCCTAGGAGACCCTAGGAAGACCTAGAAAACCCTAGAAAACCCTAGTACAAAAAATACAGTATCAATATGCAAATAAAATTACAGACATCTCTGGGCGACATCACCGTTCGCCTCTATGACGAAACACCTCTTCATCGTGACAATTTCATCAAATTAGTGCAGGAAGGTTACTACGATGGCACCCTCTTCCACCGTGTCATCAAGGACTTCATGATCCAGGGCGGTGACCCCGACAGCAAGGGTGCACCTGCTGGCAAGATGCTGGGTACTGGTGGTCCCGACTATACCATTCCCGCTGAGATCCGGCCTAACCTCATCCATAAGCGCGGTGCTCTCGCAGCTGCTCGTCAGGGAGACGAGGTGAATCCTGAACGTCGCAGCAGTGGCAGCCAGTTCTACATCGCTTGGGGCCAGACCTACAAAGAAGGACAGTTGGGCCAACTCAGCCGTCAGCTCCAGCAACAGGCTGAGCAGCAGGTGTTCAACGGTCTCGTAGCCAAGAACCGAAAGAAGGTTATGGAACTGCGCAAGAACCGTGACCAAGAAGGACTGATGGACCTCCAGAATGAACTGATAGCCGAGACCAAAGCTATCATGGCAGAGAACCCCGCGGGTCTATCTGACATCCAGAAGCAGACCTACAGCACCCTGGGAGGCGTGCCTCATCTCGATGGACAATACACCGTATTCGGTGAGGTGACAGAGGGGCTGGACATCGTGGAGAAGATACAGCAGGTCAAGACTGGCCGTGCCGACCGTCCCGAGACAGATGTCATTATCAGCAAGGCAACCATTGTCGTTTCAGAATAAATGCGTATATTTGCACCAAATTTCGAACGCAAAGACTCTGAATGAATACATATCTGACTGACGAAGAACTGGCCCAGATTCTCGACAAGCCCGTATTCCACCTAATTGGTGAGACAGCCGATTCGCTCGGTTTGGACTGTTACGTCGTGGGTGGCTATGTTCGCGACATCTTCCTGGAACGACCTTCGAAGGACATCGACGTGGTGGTGGTAGGCAGCGGCATTTCCGTAGCCGAAGCCCTCGTGAAGCGACTCAAGGGTGAGCACCGCAAAGCTCACCTTGCCGTCTATCGCAATTTTGGCACAGCACAGGTCAAGATCTACGGCCGCGGCGACGAAGAGGATACCGAGGTGGAGTTTGTAGGAGCACGTCGTGAGAGTTACGACCGCGGTTCACGCAAGCCTATTGTGGAGGACGGCACGCTGGAGGAAGACCTTGACCGTCGCGACTTCACCATCAATGCCCTGGCCATCTGCCTCAACAAAGACCGTTTTGGACGTCTCATAGACCAATTTGATGGTCTCGATGACATGGAGGATCGTATCATTCGCACACCCCTTGATCCCGACATTACCTTTAGCGACGACCCCCTGCGCATGATGCGATGCGTGCGTTTTGCCACTCAGTTAGGATTCCAGATCGATGACGAAACCTTTGCTGCCCTTGAGCGCAACAAGGAACGCATCAAGATCATCAGTCAAGAGCGCATCATTGATGAACTGAATAAGATTATGCTTGCCCCTCACCCCTCGCGAGGTTGGTTCGAACTCTCTCGTTGTGGACTCTTACCCATCATTTTCCCCGAACTGGCAGCCCTTGAAGGTGTAGAGACCATGAACGGCCGTGCCCACAAGGACAACTTCCATCACACCATGGAGGTGCTGGAAAATGTAGCGAAGAAGGAAGCGGGACTATGGCTTCGCTGGACCACACTGCTGCACGACATCGGCAAACCACGTTCCAAGCGTTGGGAACCCACTATCGGCTGGACTTTCCACAACCACAATTTCATTGGCGAGAAGATGGTGCCGCAGATCTTCCGACGCATGAAGCTCCCCATGGACGAACGTATGAAATATGTACAAAAACTCGTCTCGCTACACATGCGTCCACAGGTCATTGCCGACGAAGAGGTCACCGACAGCGCTGTACGTCGCATGGTATTTGAAGCAGGCGATGACATCGATGACCTCATGACTCTCTGCGAGGCCGATATCACAAGCAAAAACGAGGTGAAGAAACAGCGTTTCCTGGACAATTTCCGCATGGTACGCGAGAAGATCGAGGATCTCAAGCAACGCGACTTCGTCCGCCTCTTCCAACCCTGTATCATGGGCGACGAGATCATGGAACGCTACCATCTCCCACCCTGCTCTACCGTTGGACTCCTCAAGCAAGCCCTGAAGGACGCAGTCCTTGACGGCGACGTGCAGAACGAACGCGAGACGGCCCTCGCCTTCCTAGATAATCTTTGGGAAACAAAATACAAAAACCTAAATAATCAGTAAAATTATGAAAAAGACACAAATCATCTTGATTGGCGTAGTAGTGGCTGTTCTTGCAGCCGTAGGCGTCATGGTTTATCAGAAGAAGCAGATTGAAAAGCAGCACCAGCAGGAACTTGCAGAGCAGGCCAATGCCAAGGATCCATGGGTGATAGCCAACGAGGAATGGCTTGACACCGTTGCCAAGGAGGAAGGAGCCCAGAAGACGGCTGACGGCATCGTCTACAAGGTTCTCCAGGCAGGCGAAGGCGCTATCCCCACCACCAAGAATACCGTTCGCGTACACTACGAAGGTAGCGATATCAACGGCAAGGTTTTCGACAGCAGTTACGAGCGTAACGAACCTACAGAATTTGGTGTTACTCAGGTTATCAAGGGATGGACGGAAGTCCTTTGCATGATGCCTGTAGGTAGCAAGTGGGAGGTTTATATCCCCTCTGAACTGGCATACGGCAAGCAGGGTGCTGGCAACGACATCTACCCCAACTCAGCCCTCAAGTTCATCATCGAACTCATTGACATCGTAGAATAATCACCACACCACATACAAAGAGAGGAGTCAACCCAACCGGTTGTCTCCTCTCTTTGCATACATATAGTTAATGGACTATTCCCCGTAATGCTTGATATCTTCCTTGAGTTTGCGTTCATAAAACTGAACTTTCATGGAAAGACGCTCCCACTCCTCTCCCTCAGCAAACTGGACACTGTCACGTGATGCTGCGAGTTCGATGCTGTCGAGAACCAGGATGGCACGACGACGAGCATCAAGAGCCAAAGGAATGTCATGACGGAGACTCATAATATGCCTGCGAGCCGAGGAATAATCCTCTGCACGGAGAGCTTTGCGAGCATCTTCGAGAAGAGAGGATCCTTGCGCTTCTGCTTTCTGACGATTACGCTCAGCCTGTGTCATTCCTGAACAGGATGCCAGAAAGGGAAGGCAAAGGATTGGGATATAGCGGGTGATATGATTCATGTTAGAACTATTCAGACTTTTCAAACCTATTAAACCCTTTGTACTTACCAGTATTTCTTCTGTTCCTCATTGTACTCGAATCCGGCAGGATTGAGAACGGCATCAATATCATTGCGCTGGACATGAAGATCGTCGCAGAGTTCCTCAATAGTGGCGTACTGGTCGCGTAACTTCATATTGATGAAACTGAGGAGCATAAAAGGGTCGGAAGGAAGCGAGTTCATGAGGGTTGGGGGTTAAGGGATAATCAGAAAACGAAACGCATGAGGTCGTTGCCGAAAGCCCATGCCATAAGAAGGATGAGGATACCCATACCAATGTATTCCGCCCAAGTCATGACCTTATCAGATGGTGGGCGACGGGTGATAGCCTCTATGAGCAGGAAGAAGATGTGACCGCCATCCAGACCGGGAATGGGAAGTATGTTCATCACAGCCAACATGATACTGATGAGGGCAGTGAGGTTCCAGAAGGCAGACCAATCCCAGGTGTCAGGGAAGATGCTACCAATGGTGATAAAGGAACCTACGCTCTTGGCACCTTTGGGAGTGAAGACGTACTTGAGGTCATGCACATAAGATACGGTCTTGTCCCAACCGTACTTGATACCGGCAGGAATACTACTGAAAAGACTGTATTCAAGATGCTCGGGCTCCATATAGCTGAGCAGGTTGGTACGGGTGATGCCAAGCATGTATTTTTCGTTGAGCTGCATGGTGGCAGAGACGGTGTCAGCACCCTTGAGGAAGGTAATGTCCATCTGGCGGAGAGCCAGACTGTCCTCGCGTGAGCAACCAGCAGCCAAAACGTCGTTCTTGCGCTGCATGATGCTATCAAACTGTGCCCAGCAAGTGATATTAACCTGATCGATGGCAAGAATGCGACTACCCTTTTCCAGCCCAACTTCCATAGCGGGTGTGCCAGGAAGAACAGAGTCAACCTCACAAGCAACAAAAGGAGTGAGGAAAGGAGGATTCATCTCGGACATCTCAAGCATATCGGGCAGGGATTCAGGCATATCGAGGACAACCTGCTTACCATCACGAAGGACGGTGACATTCTTGGCCTCGGAGAGAGGACGAATGATGTCGGCCTTGAAGTACTTCACCTCCTGACCATCGATAGCCACGGGGATATCGCCATTTTGAAAACCTACCTCACGGGCAGCTGTGTTGTAGACAAAACCACCAGGAATACGTTCCATAGGGATGAGGTCACGGCCCCAGGTAAACATGATAGCACTGTAGATGACAAGAGCGGTGATGAGATTCATCAGCACACCACCCACCATGATGAAGAAGCGCTTCAGGACAGACTGACTACGAAACTCGTCGGGCTGGGCAGGTTGCTTCATCTGCTCCTTGTCCATACTCTCGTCGATCATACCGGCAATCTTGACATATCCGCCAAGAGGTATCCAACCGATACCATATTCGGTCTCATTGTCCTTGAAATATGGGAAAAGACGTGTAAACCACTTGTCACGAGTAGAAAACAGGTGGAACTTAGGATTGAAGAACATGTAGAACTTCTCCACACGAACCTTGAAGAGTTTGGAGAACATGAAGTGACCACCCTCGTGCAATACCACGAGGAGGCTGAGGCAGCAAAGCAGCTGCAGGGCTTTAATGAGTATAATGTTCATATCAGACCCCCAAGCCCCTTAAGGGGAGTTAGACTGTGGGGGACAGCTTTTTATTATTACATTAATTTATTTGGCAAGGAAACTCTCGGCTATGCGACGCGCCTCGGCATCGCAAGCGAGATAATCCTCGAGTGTACTCTCTCTTTGGAAGGGGACAGCGTCCATGGTGCGCTCGATGACATCAGCCATTTGGAGGAAACCGCAGCGACCTTGACGAAAGGCGAAATTGACCACCTCATTGGCAGCATTGACCACACAAGGCATGTTGCCACCCTCCTCGAGAGCTCGGTAAGCCATCTGAAGGCAACGGAACTTCTCAAGGTCGGGACGTTCGAAGGTGAGATCCTGCATCTGATACCAGTCCAAACGAGGAAATCCGCTGCAGAGGCGATCGGGATAACTGAGAGCCAACTGTATGGGCACACGCATATCGGGTACACCCAACTGCGCCTTGACGGCACCATCCTGGAACTGCACGGCACTATGTACAACGCTCTGAGGATGTACGACCACCTGAATACGATCTGGTTCGACACCAAAGAGCCACTTGGCCTCTATGACCTCAAAACCCTTGTTCATCATAGAAGCCGAATCGATGGTGATCTTGGCACCCATATCCCAGTTGGGGTGTTTGAGGGCCTGCTGGGGAGTAACATCGCGCAACTGATCCAAGGTAAACTTACGGAACGGACCGCCAGAGGCAGTAAGAATGATTTTCTCTATCTCGTTGTCACCCTCTCCCATCAAACTCTGGAAGATAGCACTATGCTCGCTATCTACGGGCAGAATAGGTACATGATGCTCAAGGGCAAGACGAGTGACAAGTTCGCCGGCAACGACCAGCGTCTCCTTGTTGGCCAGGGCTATAGGCTTGCCAGCCCCAATGGCACTGATAGTGGGACGAAGGCCAGAGAAACCTACAAGGGCCGTTAGCACCACATCCACGGAGGGCAACTGCACCACCTGACATAGAGCATCCGCTCCAGCATATACCTTTACATCAGTATCAGCTAAGGCATCACGCACCTTTTCGTAGAGACTCTCGTCGGCAATGACCACGCATTGGGGGAGGAACTTACGAGCTTGCTCGATGAGCATATCAGCCTGTCGGTTGGCCGTAAGGACACGTGCCTCATAGAGGTCGCTATGTTCCTCGATGACCTGCAGTGCCTGCGTACCTATGCTACCAGTACTGCCTAATATCGCTATTTTCTTTTTCATAACCTAATTTAAATCAACCAAGCCTTCGGGAAGGCGCATTGAGACATGACGACCGGAATGATCGATGTCAAGGATAAACTCCTCGACGGCAGGGAGCATGAGGTTACCATAACGACCCTGGACACAAAAGAGCACATTTGCCGTGCTATCCTCAACCTCCGTAACCGTTCCCAAATCTCCCAACACCTCGTCAGAAACCGTGAAGCCGGTAAAGTGTTTCCAGGTGTAATCCTCGGGGTCTTCCTCGGGAGTAAGGTCAAATGGGAAATACACCTCTGCGCCCACCAGTTCTTGCGCCTCGTCGGCATCATCCACATGCAGGAATTTGACAAGGGCCACACTATCGCTACGGAAACGATACTCCTCAAGTTGGAAAGGCACTAGGATGCCATCAATCCTAAGGATGAGGTAGTTGGCCTCAGCACGATCCCATACATCATCGGTAAAAGACAGACTAATCTCGCCGCGCAAGGCATGTACCCGAGTAAGGGAACCAATCTTATATACAGATTCTTCTCTAATCATAACGTTCTCTATTCTTCACGGGTAATCTTTGCGCCAAGAGCATTCAGGCGAGCTTCGATGTCCTCGTATCCACGGTCAATCTGACCGACATTCTCTATGCGACTGGTGCCCGGAGCACTCAAGGCGGCAATCAACAAGGCGATACCGGCACGAATGTCAGGACTGGTCATGCGCGAAGGACGAAGGGTGAGCTGGTGGTCATGACCTACCACTACGGCACGATGGGGATCACAAAGGATAATCTGGGCTCCCATATCGATAAGTTTGTCTACGAAGAAGAGACGGCTCTCAAACATCTTCTGATGGATAAGCACGCTGCCTTTGGCCTGAGTACTGACTACCAGGAGCACACTCAGAAGGTCGGGCGTAAGACCAGGCCAAGGAGCATCGCTGAGGGTCATGAATGAACCATCGATGAAGTTGTCTATCTGATAATGGTCATGGCGAGGCACGAAAAGATCGTCTCCCTCACGCTCGATGGTGATGCCTAGGCGTCGGAATGTATCAGGAATGATGCCTAACTGCTCGTAGCCGACATTCTTAATGCGGATTCCATCACCCACCATGGCAGCCATACCGATAAAACTGCCCACCTCAATCATATCGGGCAGAATGCTGTGTTCAGCACCATGCAGGCTGTCTACACCCACGATGGTAAGCAGATTACTGGCAATACCGCTAATCTGCGCACCCATGGCATTGAGCATCTTGCAGAGCTGCTGAATGTAGGGTTCGCACGCCGCATTATAAATGGTGGTAACACCTTTGGCAAAGACAGAAGCCATGATGATATTGGCCGTACCCGTAACGGAAGCCTCATCGAGGAGCATATACGTCCCCCTCAGTTGCGATGCCTTGATGTGGAATACTCCATTCTCCTCGTCGTGAACAAATGTGGCACCCAACTTCTGTATTCCCAGAAAATGGGTATCTAGTCTACGGCGACCAATCTTGTCACCACCAGGTTTGGCCAACGATGCCCTACCATAACGAGCCACCATAGGGCCAACAAACATGATACTGCCACGTGAACGACTACAACGGAGGAGGAACTCCTCACTCTCCACGTACTCAGTGTCGACCTGATCTGCCTGGAAGGTGTAGTCTTCATGACCGTTCTTGGTCACCCTGACCCCCATATCCTGAAGGAGGGAAATCTGGTTGTTGACGTCAGAGATGTCTGGAATATTCTTGATGCGGACGGGATCGCTGGTCAGCAATGTGGCACAAAGCACCTGTAATGCTTCATTCTTGGCTCCTTGTGGAGTAATCTCACCGCTCAATCGGTGACCGCCTTGTATGATAAATGATGGCATCGTTACTTCTTCTTTTTCTTTTTGGAACCATTAGTTTGCTGCTTCCCTTGCATGACACTATCAAAGCGGAATGTAGAGAGGTCCAAACAGACACGTCCTTCTGTGTAGCGTTCTATGTCCTGAGCCACCTTCTCGTCATTCATAGCATCGCGGTTCCAATCGAACAGTGTCTGTTTCATCTGGTTGGCAACCAAAGCCAGGAAGACATCACGTTCCTCGCCTTCGGGCATCTCTGCAAGGTGCTCCAGTTGCTGCTCCACGAGATTACCATAATAGCGGTTGCGGATACGCTTCATGGGATAATGCATGGGCTGTGGACGTTTGGCATCACCGTCAAGACGAGTGATAGGATAAGGATAGTCGACATCCAGCGTGTAACCTGAAATGAAGGCCACATGGTTCCAGAGATGTTCACGGTAGTTGGGCAAGTCGCGAAGTGCCGGTTGCATATTAGCCATGATGTCCACAATGGTGGCAGCACACTGTAGGCGCTTGTCCCGATCGTCAATCTGAATGGCATGTAATACCATCTGCTGCACGGAACGACCGTATTCGGGCATCACAAGCTTTTCTCTTTGTGTATTATATTGCATTTTGATTTATCTATATTGATCTATATTGTATAGGGGTGAAAAAACAAAGTAGTTGGCAATACATCTATTTTATTCTCGCATAAACTATTTGCTGACACTCTCCAGCAGGTTACGGGATTTGGTAGCCACGAACTCTTTCAGATAGAAGGGTTCGAAATAGGCCACATCCTGCACCTCACCACGCATCAGCATACGCTCTGCCAAAGGATACATATTCTTAGCCAGAGGCAAGATGTCAGGGATAAAATGTGCATTGGGATGCTCAATGACTGACTGGCACTTGGTAGCACCGTCACCAAAGAAATATACAGGATGCTTGTCGAGATATTCCTTGTAAGTATCAGCATCGACCACGTCTGCACCAACTGCTCTCACCTCGCGCAAAGCACGATTGTACACGCCGGCATAGACCTCCATACGGCGGGCATCTATCTGGGGCACCAAAAGGGCATCCTCGGGCAGATCGTCGTGGCGGAGCAACACTGGTACGCAGAGTAACTGAAGCGTAGAGACGGCCAACAAGGGAACCCTGTAGCCATAGCAGACACCCTTAGCCATAGATACACCGATGCGCAGACCGGTATAACTGCCTGGACCTTGACTTACGGCAACGGCATCGACAGGTATGGCATGACTGTTGGCAAAAGACAGAGCCTCATCTACGAAAACGCCACAACTGACGCTATGGGAAGGTCCCTCAACATCAGCCTTTTCAAACAGCAGTGCACCATCCTCGCTTAGGGCCACTGAACATACTTTTGTACTGGTTTCTATATGTAATATACACGCCATAGACGCATTTTGCTAAAAATATGATGCAAAATTACAATTTTTTCCGAGAATTTCCTTACTTTTGCAGTAGAAATTGTTGTTAAAGAAACGCAAAACCGCAAAATGTAAAAACAATGATACTATCTATGACAGGGTACGGCAAAGCTTCTGTAACGTACCAAGACAAAAAAATCACTGCAGAAATCAAGTCGCTCAACAGCAAAGCACTGGACCTGAGCACCCGTATCTCTTCACTCTATCGCGAGAAGGAGATGGAGATACGCCAAACCATTGCAGCAGTACTGGAACGAGGAAAAATCGAGTTTAACCTCTGGATAGAAAAGGAATCAGCAAATATCGAGACCCCCTTGAATGGTCCTCTGTTGGGTACGTACTACAGGCAGATACAACAGATTTGCGAGGAACAGAACATACCTATGGCAGAGGATCCATGGCATATCTTGATGCGCTTGCCTGACGTTATGACACGCACCGAAGTACAACAGGAACTGACCGACGAAGAATGGAAGGCTGCCAGCGAAGCCATTTCGCAATGCCTGTCACAAATGGTGAAATTTCGCGAACAGGAAGGTGCGGCACTCCAGAAGAAATTCGAAGAGAAACTGGACAATATCGCTGATCTGCTGGCACAGATTGAACCCTACGAGAAGAGTCGTACCGAGAAGATCAGACAACGTATCACTGATGGACTGCAGAGCATACCCAATATAGAATATGACCGAAACCGCCTTGAGCAAGAGATGATCTATTATATCGAAAAACTTGACATCAACGAGGAAAAACAACGTCTGACAAATCACCTCAAGTACTTCCGTGAAACAATGGAAGGGGGTCACGGACAGGGCAAGAAACTAGGTTTCATCGCACAGGAGATGGGTCGTGAAATCAACACCACAGGAAGCAAGAGCAACCAGGCAGAAATGCAGAACATCGTGGTGAAGATGAAAGACGAATTAGAACAAATCAAGGAGCAAGTCCTAAATGTAATGTAAGGGTACAAATATGGCAGGATTATTAATCGTATCAGCACCTTCAGGAAGTGGCAAAAGCACAATAGTTCAGTGGTTAATGAAGGAGCATCCCGAGCTGAAATTACAATTCAGCGTCAGTGCCACGAGCCGCGCCCCACGAGGACAGGAGAAGGATGGCGTAGACTACTATTTCCTCAGCGCCGAAGAGTTCAGACAGAAGATTGCCAACAACGAATTCATGGAGTATGAGGAGGTCTATGCCGGTGGTTTCTATGGCACCCTGAAGTCACAGGTAGAGGACAAGCTGAATGCAGGCTATAACGTCGTATTTGATGTTGACGTGAAGGGCGGTGTGAATATCAAAAAATTTTACGGAGAGAAAGCATTAAGCCTCTTTATACAACCTCCCTCAATTGAGGAATTGCGCAAACGTCTCATCGGTCGTGCAACAGACAGTATGGAGAAGATTGAGGAGCGTCTGGCCAAAGCCTCTTACGAGATGACTTTTGCTCCACAGTTTGACATGATCGTGGTCAACGATGATCTGGATACCGCCAAAGCGGAAACATTGAGATTGGTGCAGGAATTCTTTGGCAAGGATTAGTCCCCCCCCAACTTTCCTGTTACGAATAACAGAACCCACCCAATGAAAATAAGAACTGGCATATACGGAGGGTCTTTCAACCCCATACACCTTGGGCATACCGCATTGGGTGAATGGTTATGCCAAGAGGGACTTGTCGACGAATTATGGTTTTTGGTTTCTCCTCAGAATCCTCTAAAGATCAACAACAACGAGATGCTTCCTGACGAGGTCAGGTTGCATCTCGCTTCGTTAGCAGTAGAGGAAAGCAAGAAACTGAAGGTCAGTGACTTTGAACTGCACCTACCCCGCCCCTCATACATGGCAGACACCTTGAAAGCTCTTCGCAAAAGGTATACAAGGAGAGAGTTTGTACTGATTATCGGAGCAGACAACTGGCAGTGCTTCAATCAATGGCGCTCTCCAGAGGAAATACTCCGTCGTCACAACATCATCGTTTATCCACGAGAGGGGTATCCCATCGATGTTTCCTCCCTGCCCGCCAATGTTAGGCTAGTGGACGCGCCTTTATTCCCCATCAGCAGCACCCAGATAAGAAAAGCCATTGCATCAGGTGATTACAATGGCGAATGGCTCTCCCCCACCGTATGGCAGGAAATTCAGAAAGAGTCACTTTATACTCGTTGACTCGTTGACTTGTTGACTTTTGTTATTCCTTTTCAATAAGACAAACGGCATACGCCGAGATGCCTTCCTCGCGTCCTGTAAAACCAAGATGCTCAGTAGTGGTAGCCTTGATGGATACATCGTCCACATCAATACCCATCACGTCAGCCAGACACTGCTGCATCTCGGGAATGCGAGGCTTCAGTTTGGGACGCTCAGCACAAATGGTTGCATCAATATTACCTACACGATAACCTTTCGTGGCGATCAGTTCGATTGTCTTTCTGAGCAGTATCTTACTGTCAATATTGTGAAACTCCTCGCTATTATCAGGAAAATGATAACCTATATCACGCATGTTGGCAGCTCCAAGCAATCCATCGCAGATAGCATGTATCAGCACATCTGCATCACTATGGCCATAGAGACCGTGACTATGCTCAAACTTGATGCCACCCAACCAAAGTTCACGCCTTTCCACCAGACAATGAACATCGTATCCCATTCCTACTCTTACCTTGCTCATCTTCTCCTGCGTGTATTGAAGAGGTCAGTAAGACCATCCAAATCAAAGCCAAGTGTGAAGCGCATAGTCTGATCCAGAGGATTGGTCTGAGAGGTACTAAACACATAGGATGCATCGATGTTGAATATGCTCATCTTAAAACCAGCACCTGCGGTGAAGTACTTTCGGTTACCCTTGTTCTCCGACTCGTGGTGATAACCGGCACGCAACATGAAACGATCATTGTAAGTGTACTCGGCACCTACACTCCACTGTACCTCCTGCATCTCCTCCTTGAAACCATTAGGGGCATCATGGAAACTCTTGAAGATACCAGAGATGGGAGAAATATCGTAATACTCACGCTGTACACGGTCAGTGTAGTCATTGTCAGCCTCTCCATCCTCTTGCTTGGGATAGGTGGGTACAAGCAACTTGTTGACATCAGCAGCAACAGAGAACTTATTGTAGTCGTTGAAGGGGATAGTGAGATTCATACCCAGACGCAGGTTTGTTGGGATGAACTCAGAATTATCATCACCTCCGTATGAAATTTTGGAACCAATATTACTGATATTCAGACCCCAGCCGAAACTGCACTCACGATTGCCTGCCAAAAAGTAACCAAGACGATACATGGAGATATCAGCGGCAAATGCCTTTCCCGGTTTTGACTCTGCCGTATAATCATAGGTAATATCACTGAAGATAAAGCGCATACCTACACCCATGGAGAAGCATTCACTCAGCATACGGCTATAGCCCAAATCAAAGGCAAACTCGTAAGGACTGATGGTCATGGCATCGTCTGCCTCACTCAGGTAAACCTCACCCAAAGAGAAATAACGCAACGATCCACTCAACGCAGAATAGTCGCCAATGCGATAGAAACCTGCCAAATTGGCCAGGTTGATGTCATTGACCAACTGACGCAACCATGGTGTATAACTGGCTGCCACACCAGCACGGGCAATGTTGAAGGGATACTTTGAAGGGTTCCAGTATTGTGAGTTCACATCGGCCTCTGTAGCAGCTCCAATGTCACCCAAAGCACCACCACGAGCATCGGGAGCAATGGCCAGTGAGGTTACACCGAAGTTCACGGGGTTGAACATATTCTGCTTGTCTTGGGCCCTGAGCATTGACACTCCGCCAAAGAGGAGTATTGCCACAAGCAGAAGAGGATATAGCTTATTTGTTTTCATTCTTAGTGATTTTCTTCTATAACAAACTAAAAAAACTTGTTTTTATTGTCTTATTAAGGTTTTTTAGGTGGGTTCTATAAATTCCCACCGATAGAATGTTAATAATTATGGACTATCGTTTTGTCATCTTTTGGCCCACCTTTAGTTTACAATCAGTTTCTGGCTCTTGGTCACCAGTTTGCTGTCACCGCACTTCAGGGAGGCACGATACAGGTATACTCCCGGTGAGATACGTCCACGATTGTCTCCTACACTGAGATTCCAGGGAATAGCAAAAGTACCCGTATCACTACTACCCATTCCGTAATAACGCCACAATCGGTGTCCTGCGTAGTCGAAGACCTCCAGTTCCACTTCACTCTTTGTGCCGGGAAGATCATAGGTCAACAGGAAGGTGGTACTCTCACGCGCAATGACTGGTGAAGCCATCAAGCGCAAGATACTCGGTTCGTATGTTTCATCGACGATGAAATCAAGGGATGCAGTGCTGGTATTATTGAGCATATCCCATGCACGGAGGGTCAAGGTGTGAGCACCTGCCGTCATGGTGGGTATAGTGTATGCCAAAGAACCAGATGTGTACTTACCGAAATCTGGCACATAATAATCGTTGAGCACATAGGTCTGTCTGGCATCATCGTCGATGGTCAGCAACAAGTCATGTCCGACACCCGTACCACTGACGTTAATGCCACTGGCATCATGCAGGTATGCAGTCAGATAGGGAGTACAGTTGACAGTTCCACCAATTTCGCCATTCAGGGCAAGCTCTATCTGCGGACCTTCTTTGTCATCGCTCTCAGCTATGCCACCTACGGTAAAGTCCTCGCTATATCCATTGGCCTCAACGGTAAGACTGTCATTGATGGCATAGAATACCACTCGTCCGCTTCCATTCGAGAATTTAATATCTTGAGGAACGACAAACGAGAGAGTGAATTTACCCAATCGAACGGAATCACGACCAGAAAAGAGTACCTGACTACGATCAGTAAATTCAAAGGCAGTCTTGATACTGGTATCATTCATCTTGCAGACAATCGTATCCATAGAGTCATACACTCGGGCAGACACGATGCCGTTGAAGTCAGTCATTTCTACACCACCCTCATCTAGAAGGCTTCCCTCCATTCGAACGGCCTGGCCAGCCTTTATCTGCGAAATAGGTTCGTTTGTCTTGGCATCATAGATACCTTCCAGATGCACACGATTCAAGGGTGCTCCTATGGTCAGTGCCGGATCACCCAGTATAGCATATTGCAACTTGTTTTCGCGATGAATTCCTTCGGTGTCCACGAGGGCCACCTTGGCCTTGCGAAGAGCATCTCCCAATCGATTCCTACGACCCTGCTCGTCCTTGCCGAAAAGGTATTCGGAGAAATTCAGATTCAGACTACGATTGTTGGAAGCATATACCGTCCGCGCTGTACCCACAAACGCAAGGGCAGCGCCGCCATCATTGAGTACAGCCGTAACACCCATATTCTCTGTTTGTTGATCAAAAGGCATCACGTCACAAGCTGCCGTAAACCACAAAGGAAGATTGCTGCCCTTCAGCTCCTGAAAATCCTTCAGGCGCATCACCCACTCATGACTCATACTATATGGAGCCGCATGTCCGGTGTAATTGATCATGAGGGCACCTTCATTGGCCTGGTTCTTTACCAATTCTGTTACCTCGGGATAGGTGTTGTAGGCAATACTGCTGACACGTGTGTAGGCATCCCACATCACCTTTCGAACCTCTAGTTCGGGGTTTTTGCTGATGATGCGTTCTGCCACATCATTGCAGTATTGCATGTGGGAATTGCTATCACCGTCATCACCCAGCATCATCACGATATTCTTCCAACTGCCCGCATTGCTATTGGTCAGGTAGGCAATACTCTTATCCACCATTATCTTTGCCTCAGCAGCACTCTTGACGGGGAAACGTCCTACACCAAGGTCAGTCTTATCACGGGTAAGTGTTGCACCTTCGCCGTCATCCAGAAGTCCGAAATAGTCCTCCATAACGTAACTCTCGGTATCATTCCATGAGTTCTCGCTCTCAAAGCAGAGCAGATAGTCATCCGGATTGCAAGCGTGCGTAGCCATGGTCAGCATGCGGTTGTCCCAAAGACAAGCACCCATGAGGAGCAGATAGCGTGGTCCCTCGTA
Organism: Prevotellaceae bacterium UBA1720; assembly: GCA_002317475.1. Classification (GTDB taxonomy): domain Bacteria; phylum Bacteroidota; class Bacteroidia; order Bacteroidales; family Bacteroidaceae; genus Physcousia. Next base: position 18,420 of record DCIS01000060.1, read on the forward strand.
GTTGATAGTCTCAACGACATCCTCGCCACCCTCCTCGGTGGATGGTGTGGTGATGGTCTTCTCGCCTGCACGGTCATAGAGCATCTTCATCAACATACGATAGGCCGTAGCGTCTGGCGTACCACTACTGAACTCGTTGTACACCTGGTCAGCGCGTACCACAGCCACCTTCAGTCCATCATACGCACGGTGAGCTTCTGCCAGACGTTCGGCCTGTGCAGCCAGTTTTCCACTGGTGGGGATGATGATGACCATATCTATGTTATCAAGGGCATGAAGGTTCTGATTCTCAATGACACCTTCGAAGGTTGGCTCGGGAAACTCATAGTTTGGCGAAAATGCCACATAGCGATGTGTAGGGTCATCCACGGTGACAACAAGGCTGGTAGTCCCCTCTACCTCAACAGGAATCATCTCGGCAGGAGAATCGGGCTCAGAAAGGCGCATCACCTGCGTCCAAGACGGCTCACACAGGATTCTGAACTGACTTGTCTCCGTTCCCTCTTGGGTGAAAGGCAGAAAACCATTGGTCAGCACCAAGGGACGATTGTAGTGTAGTGCCAGATAATCCAGACGAGCATCCTGGTCATTGCTGGTCTGCAGATTGATAATCCACTGATTGTCATCAGTCTTGTATTCACTTACATCGTATGTCTTGTTTGCCAAACGGGTATAGACAAAGTCTGCAGGATCACCCAACGTGATAGCATCAAGACTGTTTCCATTGACCGTCGGTGTTACTTTGGTACTCAGACCACTGAAGGAAACCGTCAGTCGTTCTCCTCCCTTACTGCCGCATGTCTGCAACTTGTAACTGCGGCGATGTCCAGTAGCATTGGCAAAATTGTTGGAATCATAAAGATTGCGTCCTCCCTGAAACCATGAATAGTCATCCTTCTCATAGAGCACATGGTCAGGGGTATAGTCGTATGTATTCTTCGTCTCGGCCGTCACCGCCTCGGCTGTAGCAATCTGACAGGGCGTATCTTCTTCGGTCAGGAAATAACAAGCCTTGTTGGCGTAAGGATTGAAAATGCGATTATCGCCATCCCAATAGACAAGGCCATTTCCCCAGAAGAAGTAGACAGATCCATTCTCTTTTCGATACATGGGAACCTCCTCCAGATCATCGTACATGTTGTCCGGATCCATCACTTCGCTCAAACGATGACCACCATATCCATAGAGGTGTACATTCTCGGGCTTGCTGAAGCCCATTTTACGAAGGGTGGAATAAGTGAGTCGATACATTCCATCCTCGGTAATGCTGATCTTCACCCATTTGCCCGAAGCGAGGCGCGAGACATGGGTAAAGCGTTCAGGTGCCGCATTGGTCTTCTTGACAGGAGACACCTTATGAGCTTTGGGAACAGGTGTTATGCTGATCTTGGCACTGAGCAGTTTCTTGTAATGGGCACCGTCCTTGATAATAGGCACAAAACTGATATCCAGCACACCCTGACGACGACTCACACCCACATGTGACATCACGCTCAGTTCCTCCCCGATTGACTCGGCGAATGGCTTTACAGCTAAAGCCTCACTGGGTGTAAGTGCCTTCCACTCAGGATATTCCACAGATACGCGATAATCAAACTGACGGTAATCACTTTCCAAAGGAACAACCTCCGTGTAAACAGGTAAAGTGCTGTCAATCCGCAGCACATCCCAATCAAGCGTAGTAAACTCCTGGGCATGCAACAGCGTACTGACCATGGTCAGCATCAAGCAGAATAGTATCTTTTTGATTTGAATCACTTCTTATTTTACGTTGAATTCCAACAATTTTCTATCACCTAGGTAACCCGTAAGATGATCCTCGATCTGCACGGGACCTACACCAACTGGCGTACCGGTAAAGATCATATCTCCTGTCTTCAGCATGAAGAATTGGCTGATATAGCTCACCAGTTTGGATACGGGGAATATCATGTCCGCCGTATGACCACGCTGAACCGTCTGCCCGTTGATATCCAGATGGAAATGCAGGTCCTGCAAATCACCTACCTCCTCAACAGGTATCCATTGACCGATGCATGCACTGCCATCAAAACCCTTGCAGATATCCCATGGGTGGCCTGCTGCTGTCAGTTTCTGCTGGAGGTCACGGGCCGTGAAATCTATACCCACGGTGACTGCATCAATATAGCGGTATGCCCATCTCTCAGGGATGCTCCGTCCTAGATGGCCGATGCGCACCACCAGCTCCGTCTCATAATCACACCTCTTTGTGTATGCAGGTATGAAGAATGGTTTGCCGTCCTTCGTCAAAGCAGAGTCAGCCTTGGTGAAGATTACGGGCTCTTCCGTCTTATATAACTCACCATGGAGCTCTTTATTGTGCTCCATGTAGTTCATTCCTACTCCAAATATCTTCATTTTGCAGAATTAGGGTAATTTACAAGGCAAAGATAACAAAAAAAGCGGAGATGCAGAAACGCAACTCCACTTTTTTATATTCTTATGTAATTCTTAGGCGGTCCTAGGGGTTTCCTAGGCAATCCTGGATGTTCCCATGTAGTCCTAGATATTCCTAGGGAGTTCCTAGGCAATCCTAGGTGAACCTAGGTAATCCAAGACCGGATTACTCAGCCTTCAAAGTAAAACGCTTGAAGTCAACAACGGTCAACTCCTTGTCGATAGACTTCAGATAGCTTGCAACGGTGAACTGCTTGTCCCAGATATACTCCTGTGAGAGCAGACAGTTCTCCTTCAGGAACTTGTTCAGACGGCCCTGAGCAATGTTCTGAATCATCTGCTCGTTCAGGTTAGCAGCCTTCTCAGCACTAACGGTAGCGATGATCTCCTTAACGGCAACTACGTCCTCTGCGGTAATCCAACCCTTGGTCTGGTTAGACTCCATGTGATCCTCTGAATCGAAGTGAGCGGGGTTGTAACCAGCCTTCTTGATAGCCACCTCTACAGCCTTCTGTACCTGCTCAGCCTTGGTCTTCTCGATAGCAACAGCTACCTCGTTGTCCTTAACGCTCTGAGCCACACCACTCTCATCGATAGCAACGGGAGCAGCAGAAGCGATCTGCATAGCAATGTTCTTACCAACGGTTGCATCCTCAACAGCCTTGTTCAGAGCCAGCATGGTGCAAAGACCGTTACGACCCATGTGGTTGTAGGTAGCGATGTTCTCAGACTCAATGTAGCTATAGCCATCGAGCTCCATCTTCTCACCGGTGATACCACTGCGGTTTACAACAGCCTCAGCAACGGTGCAGTCACCCAGGGTAAGTGCCTTAACCTCGTCAAGAGACTTGCACTTGTTTGCAACAGCGAGGTCCAGGATCTGCTGGGTCAAAGCAACGAAATCAGCATTGTTAGCAACGAAGTCGGTCTCGCACTTCAAAGCGATGATTGCACCGAAACCGTTCTCAGCCTTTACGAGTACACAACCCTCAGCAGCCTCACGATCGCTACGCTTTGCAGCAACAGCAGCACCCTTCTTGCGAAGGTAAGCTACAGCACCGTCCATATCTTCAGACTCAGCAAGAGCCTTCTTACAGTCAGCCAAGCCAGCACCGGTCATCTCACGGAGCTTCTTGATCTCTGTCATTGTAAATTCCATTGTTGTATATTTTTTTAAAGTCAACAAGTCAACGAGTTAACAAGTCAACTATGATTTTATTCGCAACAAGTCAACGGGTTAATAGGACTCGTTGACTTGTTAGCTATGATTATTTAATTTGTTTGTATCCAGAAAAGTGGATTACTCAGCAGCGGGAGCCTCAGCCTCCTCCTCACGAGCCTTACCGCTCTTGCGGGGCTTGTCCTCCTGCTCAGCAGCAGCGTCAGAGTCAGCCTTCTCAACCTTACGCTCCTCGAGACCCTCAGCAATAGCAGCACAGCAAGCCTGAAGGATAACCTCAACGCTCTTGCTAGCATCATCATTTGCGGGGATTACGAAATCGATGGGATCGGGGTTAGAGTTGGTATCAACGATAGCGAATACGGGGATACCCAGACGGTTAGCCTCTGCTACAGCGATGTGCTCCTTCATAACGTCAACTACGAAGAGTGCTGAAGGGAGACGAGTCAGGTCAGCGATAGAACCGAGGTTCTTCTCCAGCTTAGCACGCTGGCGGCTGATCTGCAGGATCTCACGCTTTGACAGGTTGCTGAAAGTACCATCAGCGGTCAGCTTGTCGATGTTAGCCATCTTCTTTAC
>DCIS01000169.1 GCA_002317475.1 Prevotellaceae bacterium UBA1720
TGTTATAACTAACAGATTATTAGCACATTACAATACTATTATCCCTTGTGTTAAATAGTGTTTGTTAGCATTTTGTAGTTTTAAAAAACGTTCTTACTTTTGTACAGACAAAACGAAAAAGGCACTTGAATGTACCACAGAAAATGAGCTCGATCGAAAACTCCATTCTGCTTAAGGAAACCCCGGCATACATTCAACTTCAGCACTCTCCTGGCTACCTGAAAAGACGTGTAACTGCTTTTCTCAAACTGTTCATCATCCTTCCTCTTCCTACTATATTATAGAGTAAGGCACTGGCAGCAGGGGCGTCATTCTTTTCTACAAATAAGGATACTTTGGTTATCTGAATCTCTTTTTCTGTAAGTGCGAGGTGTGCCTCATATAACTGCTGGGTAGGAATGGTATGGAGTTCTTTCTTTGCAACATCTTTAATTATTGTGACCGAGGCATTACACTTCATCACACGCCACTCCTTGTTGGCACTGCTGCGAATTTCATGCTCTTCAAGGATGGCTTCAACAAAACGAGCAAAAGTCATTTTGTTAGAGGGTGTGGCCACGGCAATCTCATTCTCTGAGAAGAGTCCTTTGTTCCTTTTGTGATAAACATCTGTCCTGAGAATGTCACGTCGGGTACAACGAGCCAAGAAATCAATATTTTCCTGGAAAAGCATCCGTCCATGCTCCTCACCTTTAATGTCGCTGAAACATGCATCGGGCAAGAGGTTATGCTCAATGAGATGAAGTACCAGGTCAGGAGTCGAATTTTGTGCCGAACAGACCATAGCCAAGGCATTCTCCCTTGCCTTTTTCTTGTCATAATAGATGTTATCGGGATGCTTGACACACCTCGCTTCCGCAGTCATGGATATCTGCCCATTGGGTTCAAGGAAAGCCATAAATGGGATGTTATGAGGTATGGCATCAGGTACCTGCCCTTTGGAAGGAATACCTAAGACCTTTTCCAACCATTGTTCATATTCCCTTGTGTTCTTGAAGAAGTACAGTCGCTCTCCGAAATGCCTTTCGATGAATTCGTCATACTGACCGACATAGTGATGATGATAGCTATAGAGGTCTTTTTTATTCTCACAATAGTCCCGATAGGCTTCCTTGTCAGAGTTGACCCAAGTGGACATGCCATTCAGGTACCACTGACTCCTATAACAGAAAAGTCCACTAACCAGATACGAGTATTTCCTGGCCAGTTTCAGTCTCTCCTTTGATTTACAAGGGATGCAGAACACATCTCCTTTGAAGTCCTTGACTTGAAAGGACAGATTGTCAACCTTGAAAACTCGATAGACACTAAATGGAGCAGATTGAATGGCTTCGACATCAGTGGCAATCTCATCCTCAGGGTCATCCATCTCCATGCGGATCATCTCTGCGTAAATTTGTTGGGCAGACAAGGACAAAGGCCATGTCTGGTGAGCAAATGCGCTGATACAATCTGTGCCGTACTGTAGTTCTTCCGCTGTGGCATCGTCAAACGCATCATTCATCTCGTATTCATCATCCTCCAAACGGCTGTTTGTGTACCATCGTCCAAGAAAACTACGACTTTCAATCCACACCAATATATCACGTACTTCAATGGCATTTTTCTGTGTCTCTTCACTGAACAGATAATCGGCCAGCATCTCATTTGCAGGAATCTTTGACTTGTTGGTATTCCACAAGTCAAGGATTCGCTTTGCAGTGATTCTGATGCCATCATTCAAAGGATTGAGCATGTGATTATCACGCTCAGCCACCATAGACAGCCAGAAGACGAAAGTGAGTGCGTCAAGTTCTGCGGTCGGAGATGTTGCATCTTCTGCGTTATGAAAAGGCACATAAAGTCCGTACCATTGTTTGTAAAGCTTTGTAAATACTTCAAATTGGTGGGTATCTGATTGTAGATCTTCAAAATACAGTGCCAGATTAACACATACATTCATCTTGTGTTGCTCCTCCTCCATAAAATCAAGTGCATTTTGGATGAGATCGAAAATCTGGTTGGCAAAGGCCGCATATACAGCATCTGTGTCGCAATTGAGAACAAAAGGATGCCTTGCTGCTATATCTGTGGATAATATCATGAATTAGAACTCCTTCTGATTAGAGGTATATATACTCACTCGTCTGCGTCTGTGAATAGATCACTCAGGGTCACTTCGCTTTGAATATTCTGCCACCCTTCGTTGTGTTCAACACCTTCGGCTGTAATCATTGTCAGGTGGATAGACTTGCTTGTACTGGTCATTGAGACAAAGGACTCTCTTCTGTCTCGCAGTCTCTGCGCGTAATCCGTTGAAATGGAGTAAGTCGTGCTAGTGAACTTCATCTCGCAGAGGTTGATGGTCTTGTCACCACGGTCAATGATCAGATCTATCTGACCGCCACGGTGTTCTTTGCCGGCATTGTCAGTGAAGGACGTCCACGAGAGAGAGCATACATTTCCCAACACGCCCATAATGCCAAGCTTGGTGCGTATCTGTGGAATATGATGCAGGCAGACCTGTTCGAAGGCATACCCTTCCCATGATGAAATGTCCATCTGACGATGGCTCCAGTAATTGGGATCACCACCATTGTACGTCTTGACAAAACGCAGGTAGAACAGGGTGTACAGGTCGGTCAACTGATACATCATGTCACGCTCGGCCTTGCCAAAGGATGTGTAACGACGGACGAAGTCGCAGTTGCACAGGTCTGACAGCACCTCTGAAAAGAATCCGTTGTCCTCACACTTCACTTCTGTCAGAATCTCCTGTCGTGTCATGCCTTTCATCTTTCGGGACAGACATTCAACCACCTTTCGGTAAAGAGTGGACTCCTTGAAGAGTGATTTGAAAAGGAAACCGTATTCATTCCTTAGTGGTGCATCCGTACCGAAAAATAATCGGTCAATATTCTGTGCAATGCTTTGCGACTTACGCATCATGTCAAGATAGTAAGGCGTTCCGCCCATTGACATATAAGCCTCCGCCACTTGGCGGCGGGAGAGTGCAAACCCACGAGAAGAGAGGAAAGCCTCCGTCTCTGCCAGATTGAATGGGCGCAGATAAATGGGTTGTGTGACACGATTGTGAAGGCCACCCATGTTGCCCAGGAGTTTGCTCGTCATCCATGTTGTTGCACTGCCACAGACGATCAGTTTTATGTTGTCATGCTTGGATGCCCATTCGTTCCAGAAGAGTTCAAAAGCCTTCAGGAATCTTGAGCGAGGCGTATCGAGCCACGGCAATTCATCAATAAAGATAAGGACGCGCTTTTGTGACAGTCGTGTGGTAAGGTAGTCCTGCAAGGCAAAGAATGCCTCCATCCAATCTTTGGGTGTCCTGACCCTGTGACCGGCATACAACTCCAACTGATGGGCGAAATTGGTCAACTGCTCCTTCCGTGTACCCTCGTAGATTCCGGTCATGTAGAAGTCATACTGGCGGGCATACAATTTGTCTATCAGGAATGTTTTCCCGATACGTCTTCGACCATACACAGCCACAAATTCCACCTTGTTACTGTCGATAAGCTCGTTTAGCAAGGCTATTTCTCGTTTTCTGCCAATAATGCCATTGTCCATGGATAGATACTTATAAAATGTTGCTTTCGGGGGACAAAAATACAGTTTTATTATTATATTTCCAAGAGAAAGTGCACTAAACTACTGCGATAACCCATTTTTTTGACCACTTACCGCAGTAGAATACACACCTACATCTATAACATTATTTTATAAAACTTGTGTTCGAACCCAAAATGGAATAAAATCGTGTAAAATCGTGTTTCGCGTCACCTCGTTTTCGTCACCTCGTCACCTCATTTTGTGTCCACTCCTCTTACTGGGTCAGAACTCAAGGGCGTGCTCAAACACAAAACGGTTGCCATTGCCCGTATACTGACCTGCATGATCTAGCCAAGGCCAATATCCCAATCTTTGCCCTCACGGCCAATGCCTTCGAAGAAGACAAACGACTGGCACTCGCAGCCAAGATGGATGGACACCTCGTCAAGCCCATCAATGTGCCCGATCTGCTTGAAGCCTTGAAAAAAAAATTGGTATAGGGCGGAATCCCAGGAAAGCTGAAGGGCAGGTACAACCTGCTCTTTCTGCCCTCGAACAGCAGTGTGCAACCAACCCACCTTATCGTTCCCTAATTGCTTCGCTCATCCATCGCGGATCCTTCGCGGAATCATCGCGGAAATGCATAGGTAACATTAGGGCACTCAGTAGACAGAGAATAGGCAGAGGGTACGCTCAAAATGATGGCACTTTTTCAAAGTTCACATTTCGGCAAACCCTTCACCTTGGCGTTTTTTTAGAATCTAGTATTCAGATTATCAGTACATTACAACATGGTGAAAGGTAGGTGAAGGGTTTGAAAACCTTTCACCAACCCTTCACCGGTCCTAACACTTTGAATTACAGTTGGTTTAGTGGCAAGGTGAAAGGTTTGTTCGATTTCATACTTATTTTTGGTAGCAACGCTTTTTCGCCCTCTGCCAGGACCCTCTGTTGCGCCATATCGCGAACCATTTATATAAATTCAATCAATGAACAATGAATAGTGAAAATGTGCGCTCATCGGTATTGGCGATGAATGCGCACAAAATTCTAAAACACAATACAGAGGTTATTCTTCGTCTGGTAAGGGTTCCATTTCTTCATCGTAGAGGTAGACGATGTGGAATGGGAAGCAATTAGTACCCTCAATCCAGCGACCCTTCGGTTTGAACATCAGAATACCTGAAGAAGGATCCAGGACGGGTTTGAAGAAGTAACTAAAGAGGGCTGCCTTCTTATCTTCAGTGTAGTAATCTAGCACTTCCCAACCATCATATTGCGATATCACACGAGCAACATCATTTTTGTCACGAATATAGATTGAATTCGTCGCAATACTGCAAGCACGTTGCATGGCTTTATCCTGTCCTTTCGTATCATCTTGTGCACCATGTATCCAGTCATCACCTTTAATAAAAAAGGGACGTTTAGTTCTATCATTTCTATGTTTTCTGATTACTGAATTTTCTTTTCGTAGAGATAGAAGATACGGAGCGGATAACCGTTATGGAGCGCGATGTTGCGCCCCTTCTTTGCATAATCCCATTTGGCTGAGCCTTGATACGGATAGAAAAATGATTGGTAGGTAGTTCCTTCCTTTACGAAATCGTACACTTCCCAGTCTCCTCCATGGAGCTCAGAAATATACACATCTATCACATGAGCCACATTATCCTTATCGCGACCATAAACCTGGTTGGTGGCCAGACTCAAGGCACGACGATAAACGGCGGCAACCTCATCCGCGTCCATTTCGGAAGTAGAGAGCCATTTCTCGCCATTAATAAAGAATGGCTGATCAGGTTGTTTGGCGAGTCGATTTTCGACATACCACGGAATCTCAGGATAGCTCTGATAGTTCATGAAATCTCCGATTTGGTAAGGAAACGAGTTGGACATTCCCACTAAGAGCTCTATTTCAGATGTCATTCTTACCGTACCGCTCAAAAAGTTTTGCATGGTACTAAAGTACATTATAGTTTCTTCCTGAGTCTCGTTGTCTAGTCTTGCAAAATCCTCTGGGTAATCCCCACTTGTACAGGCCATAAAGTAGGACTCGTCAAACCACTTACTATAATTTCTTTCCAAAACATCCTGTCTTGCTCCAGTTTCTTGGTTCTTTGAACCGAAGTATGTCAGTCCTGTCACCATACGATTAAGCATCATTGGCGAGGGAAGCACATCCTTGATCTTCTTTACGTTTGCCTCGAGGTCATCGGTGACGAAAGCAGTCTGGAGCATCCAAGGGTAGAAGAAGCCTACAAGGTAATTGCCGCTCTTCAGCCTGAGTTGTTTTTTACCACTAGTGAGTGGGGGAATGAAGAGATACTGGGCAGTACCATCGTCGGTCACATTATAACAAAGCATGTGAAGCGGTACTTCCTCAACATATAGCTTGAGCTGAGGGTAATACATTTGATCCAAGGGCACCGGACTATCGCACGTCAGCACTTTGAGCTTGATCTGCTCGAATCGACAGATATATTTATCCCACGCGGCATCATAGTTCTGGCCCAGGCTCTTGACCATGGTCAGCGTGTTGGCAATCTTGGTGTAGGCGCCCTGAGAGGGGAGCTGCACGGTAGCCACAACGTTGTCATCGGTGCTGCCTTCCTTGTAGCTGATCTGCAGAGGCGTGGTTCCTATGGGGAGGGACATCTCGGCAGAGTCGTTCCTGACAATAACCTTCGTCTGATATGACTCAGGCAGGAGGCTCAGGAACTTGGCGCGGGCTGCAGTCTTTGAATCAGCAATGGTATAGATGGCTGTGGTGTCTGATTCGTCCAACTGACGGAAGTAGGTGGTACGCTCAACCAGATTACCATTTTCGTCCAGTTTGGCAAACTGTGACATGACGTAGCTGATGAGAGACTCGTCGCCGTACTGCATATCGTCGAGCACTTCGTCTTCTATATCTATTTTTGGGGGCTCAACAGCATCGTCTGAGCAAGAGGCCATGATGAAGGCCGAGCAGAGACCGAGTGTGAGCAAGCGGGGAAATGATGTTAGTTTCATAAGTGTGAACAATGAATAATGAATAGTGAATAGTGAAAAATGTGCGCTCGTCGGGATTGACGACGGATGCGCACAAATTCTTAAAACACAATACAGAGGTTATTCTTCTATTTGCTCTTCGTATAGGTAGAGGATACGGAATGGGAAGACATCATGACAATTAATCCAGCGCCCCTGTGTTTTGTATTCCCACGCACCGTCATACGTGCTTTGAACTGGTTTGAAGAAGTAACTAAAGAAGTTTTCATCATTTTCCTTGTAGTAATCTACCACTTCCCAACCATCATGTTGCGATATCACATGGGCTACATCATTTTTGTCGCGACTATAGATTTGATTCGTGGCAAGCGTGCAACAACGGCTAATGGCAGCAAGCATTCCATTAAGGTTTTCTTCACCTGAATTACCATTCATCCATGGATCAGCATTGATGAAGAATGGAAGTTGTTTATCTTGATTCTCAATGACGTACTCTGGAATCTGGGGCGATGTGAGATAGTTAGCATAATTGCCTACTTCATAAGGATAATATTGGCTGATCGAATAAAGATTCATTATTGTGCTGCTGCCGCCAAAATTTAGACATTGTTTCATTTGGCTGAGGTAGCTATGAGTTTTTACCTCTTTTTCCGTAAGTTTTGAAGCATTTATTGAAAGGCTATCGTATAAAGCAGAGTCAAACCAGTGGGAGTAGTATGTTGGCATTCCTTGTTTGTATAAACCGCCTTCATCCATGTTATCATCTCCGTAAGAATCAAATCCTTTAATGAAAGCTTTCACCTGTCTGGGTGAAGGCAACACGTCCTTGAGAATGTTTTGAAGTTCTACTAGATTGTAGTCTTTATCTCCTTCGATGAAGGAACTCTTGAACCAGTAGGGGTAAAGATGACCGACAAGGTAGTTTCGGGTGCTTCGGAACTGAAGCTGACGTTCTCCTTCAACCAATGGTGGAATAAAGACATAGAGTGCCTTGTCGTCATCAGTAATATCATAACAGAGCATGTTCAATCTGTGTTTCTCAATAGAGAGTTTCGCTTTAATTGGATGATTCATGCTATCGATTGAGAGTGGAGAATCGGAGACAAGTACATTACGCTCTACGTACTTGAAATGACAGACGTAATCCGTTACCATGTACGTCAGATTCGAGCCAAAGCTCTTGACCATAGTAAGTGTGTTGGCAATCTTTGTGTAGGCACCCTGAGAGGGGAGTTGGACGGTGGCTACGACATTACCATCGGTGCTACCCTCCGTGTACTTGAGCATCAGCGGACTTGTGCCCATAGGGAAGGACATTTCGGTTGAGTCGTTCTTGACGATGACCTTCTTCTGGTACGACTCAGGCACAAGGCTGAGGAATTTCCTGCGCGCATCGGCCACGGTGGCAGTACGGGTGTAGATGGCCGTAGAGTCGGACTCATCAATCCGACGGAAGTAGGTGGTACGCTCGATGAGATTACCATTCTCGTCCAGCTCGGCAAACTGTGACATGACATAGTCAATGAGCTCCTCATTGGAGAACTCGAGGTCGCCGGCTTCGGTGTCCAGCTCGACATCTACTTTCTGGGGCTCTATAGTATCGTCCGAGCACGAGGACATGATGAAGCCTGCAACACAGATAAGATGAAAGAAAGGATATAATTTACTTGTTTTCATAAAGACATATAATTGTTAGATATGTTATTTTTTGAGTTCCTGAAGATTTTATTCAATATTCTTCTCATAGAGATAGACGACACGGAGGGCACCATTTTGCATGTCTTTAACTCTTCGTCCCATCTTAAAGAACTTATAGTCATTCAGCGTTCTTCTGGGTTTAAAAAATGACATAAAGTAATCTCCATTTTCGAGTTGATCATACACCTCCCACTCACCGGATTCGCCTATCCAATAATCTACCAGATGAACTACGTCGTTGTTTTCTTCGTCACGAGTATATAGCTGGCTTGTGGCAAAGCACATGCTGCGTACATATTTTAGGTCGGTTATATCTGCATCCAGCACTTGTGAACTTGTTCCAATAAAACAAGTATCAGCTTTAACGAAAAATGGCTGATCTTCATTTACTTCGCAAAGCTTCTTAAGATAGTCAGATTCTTCTGGGGTATTCTTGAATTCCTTGAACTGATACGGGAAGTAGGCATTAATGGTATGGAGCTTTTGAGGAGCGTCATTTCCATCGCCAGCTTTTTTCATAAAGTTTAGCATGGAGGTCATATAGTCCCACTGGGCATCAGTGATTTGGTCACGCATATTTTTATCTGTATCATAATTTAGATATTCTTCAAAATCGAACCAGGCGGGGTAATGATCGAGTGTGGTATTTTGATCAATGTTATTATATGCTTCATTATGGTATGCTGGCAATCCGTAGTAATTTATATTTTCAGTCATATCTCTTACCATCCTTGCAGAGGGAAGTACTTCTGTAAGCGTTTGCATAGATTTTACAAAACCTTCTTCCATACAGTATTTGATCATCCAAGGGTAGATAAACCCAAGAAGATATTTGCCACTTGACAATTGGAGCTGGTTTTCTCCGGCCATGAGGGGTGGACAGAAAATGTACTGCGCAACTCCGTCGGGGGTGATATTATAACAAAACATACTCAGTTCCGCCTCTTCAACACTTATTTTATAACCTGTATCGAAGAAATGATTATCTTCAACAGGGAAAGGCTTGTTGCTTACCAGCACCTTGTGTTTGATCTTCTTGAATCTACATACAAAGTTCTGGTAATAGTCATCATCATGTGTAAGGGCATTTTCACCATAACTCTTGACAAGGTTGAGGGTGTTGGCAATTTTGGTGTAGGCACCCTGAGATGGGAGCTGCACGGTAGCTACGACATTGGCATCGGTACTGCCCTCCTTGTAGCTGATCTGCAGAGGGCTGGTACCCATGGGTAGGGACATCTCGGCAGAATCATTCCTGACAATAACCTTCTTCTGGTACGACTCGGGCAGGAGGCTCAGGAATTTGGCGCGGGCTGCGGTCTTTGAGTTGGCAAGCGCATAGATTGCCGTTGAGTCTGATTCGTCTAACTGGCGGACGAATCTGGTGCGCTCGCGGAGCGTACCATCGGCGTTGAGCTCAGCGAACTGAGTCATGATGTAGTCGATGAGCGCTGCGTCGCTATACAGCATGTCGTCGAGTACTTCGTCCTCGACAGTGGTATTCTTGTCCGTAACGGCATCATCGTCAGAACATGAGGTGAAGCCGAAGGTCATACATGCGCACAACGCCAGAGGTAGAGAGTTGCTGAGCAATCGGGTAAATTTCATCATTCTTTTATTATTTGGAACAATTATTGCAAATGGTAAGAATAAGTGCGCTCAAAGGATTTGCCGATGACAGCGCACTTACTCTTGTAATCATATCATCATCTTATCTAGATTACTTTCCATTAGGCTTAACATCCAGCAGGTATACAATGCGTAAAGGATTGTATATCGTACCAGCTACGTCACGTCCCTTCTCGAGGAAAGTTAATTCTTTATTATGTGATTCTCCAGGTTCGAGGAAGACTTGAAAGGTTGTTCCTGTGCTGTTTACACGATCTATAACTAACCATTCACCATAATCGTCCGTGTATGTGCTAACCACATGAGGCACATGATTTTTATCACGGTTGTAAACCTGGTTGGTTGCAAAGCTCAATGCATGCTTGTAAGTAGGAAGTTTTGCATCTATTGTTGTTGCTTTAGGATTCCATACATTTCCATTGACGAAGAATGGAATCTTCCAATCAATGGACCAAGCACGCTCAACAAATGAAGGAACATCAGGGTTATGATAATCACCGTAGAAATAGGGGAAGCAATCAGATAAACGGGCAAGTCTATCCACCACATTTGTCTCTTTTACGAATTCTTCTCTAAACTCGTTTGCAAAAGCAGTGTATTTTTCTTTCTCATCTTCAGACACAGGAGTGTCATCAGGATGAAAAGTAACTCCTTGAGTCCAATATTCATTTCTGTCTAAAAGCCAATTATCTTTATCTGTTTTACCAGTAAATTTCTTGAAAGTCTCAATAAAATTCGACACCATTCGGCGTGAAGGCAATACCGACTGCATTTCCTCAAAGCGAGATGCGAAATTGTCATTTTGGGACCTGAAATATTTATTATTGAGCAATTGTGGGAAAAAGTGTCCAAGAATGTAATAAATTCCACCACCGACGGTTTTGATTTTAATTTGCTTTTCTTTCTCAACGTGTGGTGGCAGGTACATATACTGAACCACACCATCTTCAGTCACATTGTAGCAGAACATCCATACATTTGCCTTTTGAACCATTATACCAGGATCTTCAGCGAACCAACCGTTAAGGGAGTATGGTACTGTAGAAGTCAGCACCTTGATTTGTTGTGACTTAAAATTACCAAGGTATTTAGACGCATCAACCACAGCATTCTCACCAAAACTCTTGACCATGGTCAGCGTGTTGGCAATCTTGGTGTAGGCACCCTGAGAGGGGAGCTGCACGGTAGCCAGCACGTTAGCATCAGCGCTGCCCTCCTTATAGGTGAGCATCAAGGGGCTGGTGCCCATAGGCAGAGACATCTCGGCAGAGTCGTTCTTGACGATGACCTTCTTCTGGTACGACTCGGGCACAAGGCTGAGGACCTTCTTACGTGCCTCGGCCAAGGTGGGAGTGCAGGTGTAGATGGCAGTGGAGTCCGACTCGTCCATCTGACGGAAGAAGGTGGTACGCTCTTTGAGGTTGCCACTCTCGTCCAGCTCAGCAAACTGTGACATGACATAGTTGATGAGGGCGTCATTGGAGTACTCGAGGTCAGTTACCTCCGTGTCCTCCGTTGATTCCTTGTTAGGCTCTACCTCATCGTCTGAGCACGAAGCAAAGACGAATGAGGAGCAGAGACCGAGCAAGAATAATTTTGTATACTTCATAATTTTCTAAAAGTAAGTATCTTTTGATTTACTTGATAACGCTGATGATAGCAGCGTTCTCATCATACTGCTTGAGATACTTGTAGCAAAGTGTGTTGCTCTTGAAGAGCACGTAGATAGGAGCTGCAGAGTAATTCAACATGACAGCCGTGCTTGCATCCACATTCTTCTGCCATGCGGAGAGCTCCTCGGGAGTGATAGTACCACCTGTGCTGAGGATGCTGATAGCGGGTGTACCACCATGAATCTCAAGGTGGGCAGTGGTGTTGTTGGCAATGTCGGTAAGGTTCTTCTGGTACTCGCCCTCACCGCTGACATCTACCGAACTTTTATCGGTACGGGTCGAGGTGTTATTGAATGAAGCAAAGAAGGCCTGGACGGCTGCTTCTGCCTTTACCTCGTCGGGTACATCACTGGCATCATCGTCGTCTTTATTACCACTGTTGCCACCAGTATTGCCACCATCTTCCTCATCAGGTACATCACTGGCATCATCGTCGTCGAGATTGCCACCCGTGTTACCACCTGTATTACCACCTGTGTTGCCACCCGTGTTATCACCTGTGTTACCACCAGTGTTACCACCAGTACTACCGCCGTTGTTCTTCTTCTCCTGAGGAACAACTTCCTTCTCCCACTTCAACTTTACAGCAGCCTTGACCAACATGCTATCCGTGGTGACTGACTTGTTGATGGTACAGGTGTAATCGAGTTCTGCACCAAGAGTAGAACGATAGATGAAGAAGGGACCGAAGTTGTCAAAGAAAGCATTGACGATATTCTTGACCTCCTCAACAGAGGTAGCAGCAGCCAACTGGCTCTCCATATCCTGGGTATAGCCCTTGAAACCAGCGCTGAAACGTGCACCACCATCACGGTTTACCTCATTGAGGTAGTAGAGCTCGCGCAGGTAGTAGGTAGAGCGGTTTGTCATCAGACAGTGCCATGCACTCTTATCATCGCTGTGGTTCGAACCGTATGAACCCGAACCACTGACAGCCACCGTACCATTCTTGAAGGCCAGACCACCCGAGATAGCAAGCTTCTCCTCGAGTGCCTTCTCGCTGTCAGCGATGGTCAGCTCCTCTTCCTGAAGGAAGGAGTAGTCCTGATGCATCGTGCCATCCGACAAGAGGGCTGAGGTATCGAAAATGGGCTGTCCCATGCAGAACAGAATGTTGGTAGAACGTGTAGGATTAACAGCATAGCCAGTACCAAGGTTTGAGCCAAATCGCTGAATGTCATTAGCATTGACTGAAGGGGCTTGTGACACCTGGATCTGTGTGGTAGCTGTTGACTCACCGCCACGAGTAGCAGGGGCGTTCAGATCAAGAGTATGAACATTAATGGTGGCTCTGCGGTTCTCACCCCAGCAGGTACCAATCTGCACGGGAATAACGGCATTGCCTCTACCCATGGTCTGTGATGCATAGACAAAGCTATCGTTGATGTCAATTACCCATGCCTCGGCACCCTCGATATGGAGGTTGTAGATGCCAAACTTTCCAGAGATATTGTTCACCTGATTACCCATTGCATCGGTGAGATAGACAGCAAGGGGTTCTGTTGCATACTCAAACTTACTAGTCTGTTCGAGAACGGGTTCCTCAACGAGGACGTTTTCACTGGTACATGCACTCAGCAGGGCCATGGAAAGCATGATACCTGCAGAAAAAATCTTTTTGTACATAATAATAAATGATTAATGTTTATATTTTTTTTTAAGTTTCTTTTTTTAATGGCGTGCATCGTTGTCATCTTTGTTGCCTTCCCAATGGTTGATGTCATACCCACTGGTGTCGCCACTGTTGAAAGCCAGTGCCTTCACCAGAATAAGGGTCGTGGCAATGTCGCGATACGCATCGGGATATGGCAGACGGATGACGGCCACCTGACTGTCTGTTTCACTTGTAGCGCTGAACTCCAGCTGGCGTTTGTTGCCGGCAATGCTATAGGTCATCTCGGTTGAGTCGGCATTGGCCACGATGCGGCTGATGGTGGACTTGGCCACCAGATGGGTATAGATGCTGCGAGCCTCTGCCAGCGTTGGGGCGACGGCATATACCGTTGAGGTGTCGCCCGACTGCTTGTCGATGTTGGCGTATGCTGTGCGGCACACCAGACGACCATCGGCATCAAGAATGGCAAAGTGCTGCATGACGACCTCGGTCAGGTAGCTTTCGTCGGTGACTTCCGGAACAACCGGATCCTCTTCCCCCGAGCATGAAACGCCCAAAAGCAGGAACAGTCCTAAAGCGGGAAGCAGAGTTTTATAATTCATCATTCGAGATTTTGTTTTTTTCGATTATTCAATTGACCGATTATTCGAGACTTCGAGATTTCGATACTTCGATTGTCGAGGTTTAAAGATTTCGAGATTGGGGCCTTACCGATAGGTGTAATGACGCTGGCGCACCAGCATGACTGGGGTGATGCCGTCTCGTAAAGTTTCCTGGACTTCACTTTCGTTGCGCACCACATAGTTGTTTTCGCCGTTACCTGGATCGAAGAGACTGAAACCGTAGGAGGCGACGCCACCCGTCGAACCCAGATTCTCCACCAACAACATGTTGCTCATCCAGGCAAATTCCGAAGTATTCGCCAGCATCTTCTCCAGATAGAGTCTACAAGCCTGGAAGACTCCGCAACGGGGCGAGGCGAACTCCCAACCGTAGGGAGGATCGAGCAACACCTTGTGATAATCGTTGGCACGGTCTTCATTCTCCTGATTGACCTCCAGCACAGGACCCGACATGACATAGTAGCCACCTACCTTGTACATATCCTCACCGTAATAGCCGTCCCAGCAGTAGATCAGGTTATTTGTCTGGACGTTCTCTGCAGCGTTCAGCTTTTTGTACTGGCGACCTTCGATAGGACGCACACCCAACTGACCGTTGTTGTAGTAAAGGTATTCTACATCCTTGGCAGGGAACAGGGTGCTGACGTTCACGACAGTGTCCTCCATCCAACTGGTGACATAGAGCTGGTCGACATTAGCGTCCTCCTCGGGTATTTCATCCGAATCGGCAAGGATCAGCGACAGACCTTCCTCGGCCACCACGCCACCAATAACGGGATAGAAGGTGCTTACGGTGTGCAGCTGACCATCCACAGGGATAAACTCTGTGGTAACTTCGGCAATGACACCCACCTGAGGATCGACAATGCGTGCAAAATTCTGGTTATAAGTCGAGATGCCCAGTTCACGCAAGGGGATTATGTCGAAGACGGGATGCTCGGGACGAGGCATTGCGGCTTCAGCTTTTTCACGGTAGACGCCAAAACGCTCAGCCACACGGTTACGCACTTTCTCGTTGCTGATGAGTTCGTAGATGGGAGCCAGACGGAAATCCACCAGCTCGACATTGCTGGCCTTCTCGTCTGCGGGATCGAAATGAATAGACTCATACCACGCCTGCAACAACTCCTTAGGCAGCTTCTCACCTGACTGCGAGAAGATGCGAGTGGCCAGACTGGCTTTACCACCATTGGCGGTCAGCGTATAGGTTGTGGCCTCCTGTCGCTGGTTGACGGTAGTCGTATCGGTCTCCCCTATCTCGAAACTGCAGAGCTTACAGATCTGGGCCTTGGCAGAGAAGGAGAGGTTCTCGCTCTCGGCCAGTGACTTCTTGGCAAAAGTGCTGTTGAAAACCAACGCACCTCCCAGGCTAGCCTGATAGATGAAGTGCGTGCCATAGTGTAACAGCAAGGTGTCGATAGCCATTTCGGCATTGCCCGCCTTGTCACCCGTCTCAATGCACTGCAAGATGCGATCTACACGACTGCGGAAACCTTTGGAAATGATCTCGGGATGACTCTCTGCCAGCGCTTGAATCATAAGAGGATCAATGTGTCGAGAGGCTTGGATGTAGTTGTTGCGAATGGTGCAGAATGAATAGTAGTCGGTCTTGAGCATACTGCTCTCGTAGGAGGCTGACACCTCGCCCTGAAAGTATGCCAAATTGAGTTCAAGACCCGCCGAGACTGACAGGTTGCGTGCCAGTTCTTCGCTGTCGAAACCCTCACAGACGTGCATCTCGGTGCGTGGCGTCAGGTTATCGGTAAGATAGCTGATGCCCTGTTCACCCTCCAGTTTCTTGAGTTCCTGAACATCGATAACGCAATCTCGCACACTGTTATAGTTGACAAACTGTCCCGTTGCATCATAACCATAGCCTACACCATAGGTGCGCAGCAGAGAGTTCTGGTAGTTCTCTGCGTAACTGCGCGTGTCGTGTAGACCATTGGCAAATTCATCCAGCATGTCGTCGCTGCACGATGCAAATGCAGGAATCATCAGCATCAACATGCAGAAACGTTGAACGGTTGCTTTGTTTATTTTATATCTCATAATTCGTAATTCATAGTTTAATTGTCGTGCTGCAGTATACTGGTGTCAGCAACATCTGCGACGCATTGTCTTGATAGACAGGGCATAGCGTGGTAACCTGATAGACGGGCACCGAACCAGATGGTGAAAGACGTGTGACACGAAGTTCCCATTGCCCGTTATCGCTACGCTGACTCAAGGGTAGGTAGATGTAGCTCTCGGTACCCTCCACTGGCGTGCCGTCACCCGAACTCGTACCACGGTTGAATCCCTTGGGCCAACGGAGACCAAGGTGCAGACCAGTCTCAGTCGACTCGCTGTCAATCATGTCGAACGAAGCAATCTTACAGAGTGACTGGAACTGAGCACGAGAGGGAAGCAACGAAACCGTAAGTGCGGAAGCGGGCTGCTCGCTACCAGCATCGCGCGTCCAGTACAAATTGCCAATCTTCACATGGCTTGTGACAGGCTTGAAGGTCGTCAGGTTCTGCTCAGGCCTACCCAGCACAGCATCGGGCAGGATGTGCAAGTCGTGATAATAGTAATATATCTGCTTGAGCTTACCTGTCTGTGAGTCAAAGAGGCCGGCAAAACGTGCATCCGAGGCGCGAATGGTGTCGGGCTCGTAGGTGGACTCATCGCCAAACCAGCGTATATCACCGGGGTTGTGACTCTTATCACCCAGGAAGATGCCGTGCGTGAGATAGGGACGGCCATTGATCACTGGGTAAGCCACGTCTACCAGAGCATCCTTACGGATCGAGGGCACATATTCTCTGGTCAAGAGCATGCGGGCATTCTCGCCCTCCATGCCAAAGGCCAGATAGGTGTCATCATTCAGGACGTTCTCCAGCGAGAAGCCGAAGGTGTCGTACCCCTTGTCCTCGGCCATAGCAGAACAGTTGACGCCTTGACGCTGAAGTTCGTTCAGCAAAACCTGACGCACATGACTGCGCTTTTGGGTATCGGTGATCAGATCGTAGATGGGAATGGTGCGAAGGTCCACCAAGGCAAGGTTATCCGTCAACAGCGCTCCATCTTCGTCGCGCAAGGTTTCCTGCCAGGCGGTGAGGTCGGGCATGTCGCCCCTTTCAAGGCTTGCAATGAGCGCTTCACGTGTCTCTTCTGAACCACCTTCACAATGGAACTGGTATTGAGGATCCAGTCCCTCGAGGTAGGAGTCGGACACATCGTGTGTGGTCTCTGTACTACCGTCGACGAAGAAACGCTTCTTGGTGATGCTCTTGGTGATTTCCTTATGCGTATAGAGCGTGTCGCGGGTGACAAGGGCACTAATAGATATATATCCACCCAAGTCGGCAGAGACGCAGAAATGAGTACCGTAGGCGCTGATGAACTGCAGCACTGCAGCATCGTCAACAGAACCGTTTGAAGGCAGTTGTTCCACGGCCTTCAGGAATGCATCGGTAAAGACCGTACTGGGTTCGACAGACGTGATCATACCCATATCGACCGTACGGCTGGTCACCGTCTCACACAGACGGATATAGCTGCAAGTCTGGCTGACAGACTTTTTGGATTTAGAGAACTCCTCAATGTCGGACTTGCTACCCCAGAATATCACGTCATTTGCAGACGACTCGGAATAGGAACGCGACAACTGCGTGTAGGTGTTGCCGGAGAATGCGTTGACGTTCTCGGCATGGCGGTAACTCTCTGTGATATACTGCATTCCCTCCTGATTCTCCAGGGCGATAATCTTGTCGTAGTCCAGAATGGGCAGGGCAGAGAAGGCGTCGTCATCAGCATATTTCAGTGCCATATTGTAGCCATAGCCCATAGCATGCTGGCGTTCCATGGTTCCTGTCATAGTACTGTTACCGGATTCCTCCTGTTCGAGGGAGAGAACGTAGCGGTTCTCTGGATCGTCGGGGTCAGCAAGGGTGATAGTGGCAAAGCGTGAGGGTCTATGATTTTCAGCAACCTTAAATGAAAGTATGGCATTTCCCGAACCCTCGGTAGCAGAAAGGGAAATCCAATCTGCATCAGTACTCAGCATCCAATTGGTGTTTTGATCCTTCCCATCATCACCTACCGACACCTCAGCAACAAGGGTGTACCACCCCTGAAACGACTTTAAGAGGTTTGACGGGGTATGCAACTTCAACTTTTTGGCTGAACTTGGGGTTACCGGGTCTGGTTCTATAACATCATCATTGTGGTGATGGCAGGCCCCGAGCACCAGGGCAAGCACCAACAACAGGACGCTGCTACCTGAACGATAATATTTATTATTTCTTACAGACATTCTCTCGGGGGATTATTTCTGGGTAAGGATATAATCGTAATAAGTCTTTAATACATCATGAGCCTTTTTGTCAAAGACAACGGCATAGATAGGAATCAGCTCCATATCAATCATCACGCAGTTAGAGGGCTCCACACTCTGTTGCCAAAGCAGAATCTGTTCGTTTTCAATTTTTCCTTCTGTAGCCAGGATGTTGACCTTATTGACGTCGCCACCACGGATAACCACCTTCGAGTCAGTGTTCTGGCTGACACTCTCCTTGTGGTCTTCGTACTTACCAGAACCATTTACAGTGACCTTAACACCATTCATCATCAGGGCTACGTCCAGTGCACCGGCCACGGTGAAATTCTCGTTGAGGATAGACTTCTTGACACTAAGCTCATAGTCGAGTGTGCAACCCATGACCGACTTGCTGATGAAGCAAGGACCGCAAACCTGAAGGAATTCGCGGCAGATGGGGTTGGTAAGGGTGGTATCGTTGCTTTGTGAAGCAAGGCTATTGATGCGATCAATAAAGTTTTCGAGATACATATAGAAACCAGGAGCATAGAGTCTGTCACGCAGTTCCTCGTTCTTCTGTGCCACAGCCACGATGTTCATGTAATTGATCTCACGGGTGTAATTGTAAGCCTTTAGGCGCTTCATGGCATACGTTCTGGAATCATCGGAAGAAGTCTCATTCTCGTAGGTACCTGATACCTTAACAGCCACCTGACGGAAGTCTACACTCAGCGATGCGCTGATGGCCAGTTTGTTCTGCAACTCCTCCTGACTGTCGGCAATGATAACCTCTTCTACAACGCCAGGATAGAGATCATCCACGATGAAGTTGTAATTGGTGCTCTGCTGGAGCTCGTCGAGCTGGCAGAGGTTGAAGAGCTCCATATTGGCTCCCAGACAGTAGTTGGTGTTGGGCATGTAACTGAATCCCGCACCCTTGTTGGAAGAGAATACGCCAGAAATGACATCGAGGGTGCTGTTGGCAGTCTGCTTGATGTTGGCACGAGTCTCAGTAAAACCTGCTGCACGTGTTTCACCAGTCTTGGTAAGAATCAGCTGACCCTCGCGATCGCCCTGCCAGTTGTTACCTACAATCACCTTGACAACGGCATCGCCCGTACCGCAATCAGTCACAGGAACGATATAGGGCACTGTGCTTGACAGTGTCCAGTCGCCATCGGCATGGATATGAGCATAGTAGGTTGAACACAAGGCATCGGCCATAGTGACGGGTTGGCCCTTCTCATCGGTAAGGGTTAGAGACTGATTTGAATCAGCTTCAGAAACAGCAACATCCATTACCTCCTTGTCGCTGCAAGAGTACAGGAATGGAAGCACACAGCTTAAAAGAACAATAATTTTTTTCATTGTGGTGTGTATGTTTATAGTTTATATTCGTTCATCTGACGTTCGATCTCCTTGCGAGCAACACCTGTGAAGAGGCATGAGATAGAAGCGAGCTTTAAGTCACAAAGTACGCAGTTGTCTTTCATCATCCCCTGACCAAAGACAAAACTATCCGTCCACTTCTTGAATTGGGTGTTACTGATGGAATCGGTATTGTTGATGATGGAGACAAGTTGCACGTCGCCTCCATAAGCGGTGATGTCCTCGGTGTAGTGTCCGCTGATCTGTCGGCGGAACTCCTCATAGTTGACTTCTGCCTTAGCCTGCACCAGCTTGGTGAATTCTGCCTTTAGGGCACCCTGTACAGACATACCGTTGGTCAGATAGGCTTTTTCTATGGTCATACGGTACTCCAGATATCCACCCATTGAGGAACGGCACACGAATGCAATACCCCAGCGATTGAGGAAGTCCTTCACATCACTCGCCAGATTGGTTTGGTCTGCCGAACTGGAATTATAGGCTTGCAGACGCTCCCAGTCTTGACGGAAGACTGGTGTAAAATAACCCGAGGCGGATTTAGCAGCCGAGGCCGCAACATTATCGTATTGCAATTCACGCGTGAAGAGTGATTCCTTAATTCGCATGATACCATACGTATACTTACGACTCTCAATGTCAGTCTGTGAGTACGAACCTGAAACGGTGATGCTACCCACATCGATAGCCGTAGAGAGACCTATTGAGCCTGCCAGATAAATCTTGGTGGTAAGGTCGCTCTCGCTATCCGAGACCTCCACCTGCTGTTCAGAGGTGCGCTGCTCGTCGTCGCAGATATAATCCGCCTTGTCCTTGTTCTGCAGTACATCAAGCCCCTGAATGTCAAAGATCTGATAACGTACGCCCTTACCGTAGTCGGCACGTAGGTCATACGAGAAGCCCACCCCCAGTTCATACGTAGCCTGAGAGCATAGCTTCGATACGCCATTTTGTGTGGCAACACGGCGTGCATCCGGCAAGTCATCGTCATTGCACGATGACAACATAGCCGAAATGCATAGAGCCGAAAGCAGCAATAGCGACTGTTGTCCAAATAGTTTTCTAATTGTCATAATGTATGTTTATTTCAGTATTTTCTTTCCATTGCTTATAACGATGACATGTTGTCTGCCTGTTTGTGGCACGGGACGTCCTTGGATGTCATAAAGCTGGTTGGTCTGATCATGCTGGCCTTCAGCCTGTGCATCAGGTTCGAGGATGATTTCGCAAGCATCAAACATGGCAGCGCGTGTTCCGGCAATCGTCATGTACCAGCGGTAGGGATAGACGTGGCTTTTCTCGGTAGTCTTGAGCAACATGCTTCCCTCATCGGAAATCTTATAGTGTCCTTCGCCGATGGATTGTGTCTGATAGGTACCTGTCAGTTTGACGCTGCCCTGGGCATCGGTGGGTTGGGCATTGAAGTCGATGTGCATGGGTTGCTGACCGTTGTCCTCAGCAGTTGCAAGCAATGACAGGCTGTAGCAGGAGCGATCGTCGGATTTCTTAGGCAGAATCAAGCCGGGTGTTCCAGCGGGCAAACGGTCGGCCTGAACGAAACGCAGTGTCTGCTTTTTGTCATCAACTTTCCAGGTGTCGGTTATGGCCAGACGTGCCAGGATGAGTCCGTCGGGCAACTGGTCCTCACGGATATCAACAGGCAGACAGATGCTGTTATAGCCCTTAAGCGTCTCGCGCTCGTATCCAACCTTGGCTGCATATAGCTGATGAACATCGTAGGGTAGTCGGATATTGTCACACTGATCATTAAGGGTCAGGTGCTCAGCGGTATAGGTCAGTTGTGGTTCCTGCTGTCCGTCCACCTTGACGTAGGCGGTATCAACGTTGTAGTAATCGAAATCGTAACCATAACTTGCATCCGCGCGATGAACTGGCTTTCCGCCCAGGGTGGGCATGTCGTCAACACCGAAGGTCTGTCCCCACAAGGAAACGGCTGAACCCGATGTGTTCTGGCTCAAGGCGTATGCGGTGGCACCACTACTCAACTGATCATCGGTACATGGCACACAGTTCGTGAAGTTCTTCGCAATGGATGTGGAGGCGTAGGCTCGGCTGTTGCTCTCAGCCAGATAGCTACAGTTGGAGGCTTTGCCATTGCTGCCCGAGCAAGTACCTACGATGGCACCTGCCTTTTCAGCACTGCCTGATGAGGTAACGGCAGAGAGTACTAAGCAGTTGTGTACCTGTGCATTGCTATTCAGGAAACCGGCTATACCGCCCGCAGTCTTCTGCTTGTCGGTACATTTGACGGGGCAGTCCACCAGACAGTCGCGTATGATGGTATTGTTCTGCGCACCACCCACGATGGCTCCCACATGACCATTGGAGGTAATACCCTCACCCAGAAGGACGATACCCGAAATGGAGGCCTTGCTGGTGACAGCAAACAATCCGCTGAAGGCTGCTTTGGTGTCATCAATAATCATTCCACTGATGCGGTGTCCACCTCCCTCGAAGGTACCGTTGTAGGGTACCTTTGCCGAACCCATGCACGTCCAGTTGCCTTTTTCTTTGCATTGCAGGTCGATGTCGGCCATCAGACGGGCATTCAGCACCGTACGGGTGTCTTTCTGGCTGTTGACCAACTCGGCAAACTTACGCAATTGGGCTCCGTTGCTAATCTGATAATAGTTATCTACGAGTATGAGATTGTCATCCTCGATGATAACTGGCTCCTCTGGTGCAACGGGAGTCTCTTCAACGGCTAGCTGTGGCGTCTTCTTGGGACTGGTCAACTGGTAGGCCGTGGAGAGCAGCTGGTAGTAGTAGTCGTTCTTCATCGTCTGGTTGACCAAGTCGTTCTTGAATGCACCGGGTTCGATTTCTGTGATTTTTGAACCGTCGACGGTACCTGATCCCACCCAATAGAGTGTGCTTTCGGTCTGGGGGATGAAGACGTTCTGAATGGTGACGGGTTGGATGTCCCAACCTTGGTAACGACCGTCGGCCTGTCCCACCACGCGACCTATCTGTGAGGTCACAGCCTCATCCGACTCGGCAACCTGTCCCAGGCAGATACTGTTAGCCAGACGGGCATGGGCACCCACTATGGCTCCCACCAAACCTCCTGTCTGACTGGTACCCCGTACATTGACGTTTGAGATGACCGACGAAATCTCGCCACGACTGAGCAAACCTGCCACAGCACCTGTGGCACGTCCACCATTCACTTCACCTTCCAGGCGCAGGTTGCAGATGAGTGCATTGTCGTGTACCACACCAAAGAGTCCTTGGTTTGCCTCCTCGCTGTTCACCATCAGTCCCTTTATGGTATGTCCTTGTCCATCAAAGATGCCTCGGAAGGCTATACCATCATAGCGAATTCCCTGACGTGACAAGAGGTCGTATGTTACATCGGGATTATGGCCGATGGGGGTCCAGGGATCTCCGCCGAGGTCGATGTCGGCACCGAGACGTATGTACCAAAATTTCTTGGATACGATGCCATCATGCTCTTCCGTCGCGGAGGCATTAACCTCATCGGCAAAGGCACGCAGTTCGTCGGCTGTGTTGATGGTCACGCTGGGATACGCCTTGCGGGCGTTGTATCCGCAGATTCCACATTCGCCCTCACCGCTATAGTCGATGCAGTTGTGGGCAGCCAATATTACATTGTTATACGACTTCTGGTCTATATGATCGCTGAATTCATGTGTCCTGTCTTCCCCAGCGGGGTAAGGGATAGAGTCGAGAGGAGCCATGAAGTCGGAGACATTCTGGTGATATTTAATATAATTTGAACTACGTGCCCTTGATTTTGCCCAAGCACCAGAGTTTAGGTTCTTCTGGTCAACCTTTCGTGACAGCTGAAAACTGGGGGTGAATATTCTGTTGAAATTACCCTCAGGCTGATACCTGAGCTGATCGTAGTTGAGGGGAGAGGTGAAGTTGACAGACGAGGACATGGAGTTTCCTATCATCAGATAAGTGTCGTTGCTTGTAAAGTTGGTGCGCAGGTTGCTGTCAAATTCATCTAACTGATAGAAAACATCCGTATTGTAGAATATTTCATACAAGTCACGATCCCAACCTCCGAAGACCACACCATAGAAACCCTTATCACCCAGATCCTTATATACCTTCAAGTGTCCGACGATAAGATTCCCGGAAGGGGCACTGAGATTCATATCCATGCTACCCACCACGATGCCGGCATTGTGGGCATTGGCAGCCACGTTCATGTTGATCGTACAGGCAGTAATGTGACCGAGATCGCGAGCCACAAGACCTGCCGCATCTGTATATACCTTATTATTATTAATATCCTGTTCCACTTTGCCGGCAACAGACAGGCGGTCCACCGAACCATTTTCGTTCAGCACTCCGATGAATCCTACGCGCTCGGAATCCTTGCCTTCCACAACGGTGAGATTACCGATGATGTGACCATTACCATTCAATTTGCCATCAAAGCTTTCCACGGTATGCCATACATCGCCTGTGGGCAGATAGACGTCAGTCTTCAGATTGACATTGCCACGCGACACAGGGGCGTAGGCTTCAAAGAAGTATAAATCTCCCAGACTGCGGATGTCGTAGTCGCCCGATTGGTCAACATCGGGTAGGTTCATGCCATAGGAATGGGGATACCCCATCAGATGTCCTTGTACCGACTCGAAACTGTCGTATGTCTCAAACTTCATGGCATCAATAGCCTTAACCAGATGTTCTTCGTTCTGGTAGTCACCCTCCTCGACGGCTGGCACCACATCAATGCTCTCCTGGTCGTTGACCTTCAGAAGCACAGTGGTACACAGGGCAGGCAGCACATCGACGGGCAGGCAACGGGTGCCTATACCCTGTATCGTGACGTCGCGATGGGCCACCAGTCCGCTGAGGTCCGAATGAACGGGGAAGGGCAGCTTGGTCTCCATGAGTCCGCGACGCTGGGTGATAAAGGTTACCTTATTACAATAAGCATCAACTGGCATGATGAAAGCCCCACCATCCTCATGTGTTGCCGTCTCGTCGATAATCAGTTGTTGGCATTTGAAGATGTTTGTAGAGCCTTCAGTCTTTTGTCCGATGAGGACATTGACATCTTCGGCAATACCAGCATATTGGGTAGCAACAAGTACGTCGTTGGTCTCCATCTTGGGTTTACGCAATGGTTGACCATTGTTCATGGCTACCTCCTTCACGCGACCATTATGGCAGAGCCAGTAGTAATTGACGGGGCGGAAACGGCTTTTGAAATCACCGAAGATCTGATAGTTACCCGAATTAGGGTTGACGCAGTCGGGTACGTATATGAAGCATTTTTTCCAGAGTTCAGCAGGAGCCCACTGTGTGGCTTTGTATCGCTTGCTGTCAAGGTATGGGGTATTCTCTAACCAGGGCAGTATGAGTGAGTACAAAGCAGAACCAGTGAAAGCATCGTCGCCCATATCGGTCAGATAGTAGGGCAAGCGCTGGAAACGAATGTCGCTGTAGGCAAAACACTCCTTGCCGATGTGGGTGACACCCTCGGGCATGTTTACCTGCTCCAGCCCCTTTGCCTGATAGAAACAGCGGTCCGGTAAGCTGGTTATCTGGCTGGGGATGTCCAGTTCAGCCTGACCCTCGAAATACAAGCCTCGGGGCCAACTGATGCATGTGGCGGGCAGGTTGACCTGCGACTTACCATTGAGCGGAGCCAGGAAACGAACAGGACGGTTCAGGTTGTAGGTCTGAATGAACATCTCGCTCTGCTTGGCGAAGATAAACTCCTGATCGCTACTCTCGAGAGTGATGCTGGTGAGCTGTTCTTTCAGGGCATCTTCGTCAATTGCCACGATAGGGTCTGATTGTGATTGGATTTCGTACTCCAGCTTGGAGGGAATGGTGAAGTTGGAATTGTAGATTTCAATATCCTCGATGATCATACCACGTGGCACATATAGGTCATCCGACACTCGTGTGCCTCCCGTATATTTCAGGAGCAGGGCGTAATCGCCGCTATAGGGAAGATAGCGCCAATAAGTGGAGTTGCTGAGGCTTTGGTTTACAATGCCCGTCTTGCAAATGGGGTATTCCTCGTCGCTGAAGACGTGGTTACTGAAATGATTGTCATCAGACGACGCAATAATGCGCTCTGCACGGACAGTTGCGACCGATAATATCAGAAGAAGTACTGAAAGGATGATATTTCTCATTGTGGTAATTACTGATTGAAATCAAAGAATTCTTTTGGACGACTAGAGTAAAGTTTGTCGAAGGTGTCTGCACCATAGATCTGCGGGTGCGAGCCCCACGTCTTGGACACTAACTGTTCGTACAGAGTTCCGTATGTGATGTCAGGATTCTCTTCCATCAGGCTGATTACATTCTTCGTGAAGAGATCGGCCATCATGGTGTTGTATGTGTTGTCGAAACAGATGGTTTTGGATATCTCCTGATTATTGGCCGAGGTGATAAACAACAGGTGTTTTGCCTTGCTATCGTTTACCGCCTCGCCTACACTTCCACTGTAACAAGGCTCTGTGATCCATAGCATCTTGCGATATTTGCGGTCCTGCTCATACTTTGCAAAGAATTCCTTCAGCATGTTGCGAGTTAATCCTGTGCCACTCTTGCCCCACACAAAATAGCCGGGGTTGCCATGACCGCTCCAGTAGACCAGGACATTCGAACCATCGTCGGTGTCCATCACACGCTTCAGTCGGCCATTGTCAGAATCGCCATTCAGGATTCTCAGCACGTCCTGTGGACCTTTCAATTCTGCCAACTGATAGTCAACACTATAATCGCCCTCACGATAGATGCATTCTCCCTTCCAGTTGCGTATTTCACCGGGATAGGGATTCTTGCTGTTTTGGGTAAAATCGTGCTGGGCAACGACGATGATATGAGAGGGATCATAATGGTTCTTGATGAGTAAGCGATACATCTCCAACACATCCGCTGTGTGGCGATAGTTGTCCCAGTCCGAACTGCCCGACACCAGAAGTGCCCAGCGGCTCGTGGCAGGTGTGTCGTATGTCACTGCCTGACCATCCACCTTTTTGAACATACGCGAAGCCTGTTCCCAGTTCACCGTGTTACTGGCCGTGCGGGATGTACCATCTTTAGTGAGGTTGTCTATTTTTTCAAGAAATGAAGAATAATCGTCGAATGCATCTACAACATAATCCAGATGCCAGAAAGCATAGATCGTTCTGGTGGACGAGGACTGAATGTCCGGATCGAAATTTATGCTACCCGAAGCTCCGGTAATGTTGTACTTGACATTATGATTGATGAGTTGGTCAACGATATCGATAATATCGTATCTGTCCCAACCTGATATCTCCTGGCGCTCACTTCCATCAGCATTTTTTGAAGCAACGATGTCTGCCACAGATTCGGCATAAGTCAGCTTCCCATTACAGTAATAATGGTTGATACTGGCAAGTGATGCAATCTCCATGGCATCATAGACAAGGCTGGTATGACTGGAATTTAGAATATCGCTAGTATACACAAAAAGCTCAAATCCTCGCGCAGGATCGGCTGTTGGTGATATGCCATAAACATTATCGAGATGCTGTTGATAGTCAAGTTTGCGGATTTGTAATGAATATGCCCAGCCTGAGAACATCAGTTTCGGACTACCAGCATGGCCATACTTTTCATTAGCAGATAGCATCAACATCGCCTCTTCCTCTGAAGCTGGTGCACAGAGCAGGACGCTTATTGTTGTATCTTGCAAGGCTTTGACGAACGTTTCTTCTATCTCAGCATCGGTAGCTTGAGGGCTATACTGATAGATATCACCTAGATTCACATTCAGCTCGGAAGCCTCGTAACCAATCCAGTTCAGGTAGGTGGCACCCGTAGCACCACTACTGGCAATAAGCCCCATTTTCTTACCATCCTTCATGAATAACGCGCCTTCGGCCATCATCAGACGCAACTGGGTAACGTCGCTCTCGCATAGACTCCAGAAGAAGCCTTTGCTGGAATTCATACGACAGATTTCGGTTGCAGTACAAAAGGGTGCAATCACTGGTTTCTGACGACGACTACACTTCTGGGTAAAAGTGAGGACATGCTCATTGTAGAAGGGGCCAATGATCATTTTTACATTGTCGTCATTGGCGAGGCGTTCTGACAGTGCATCCAGGTCTTCCTGATTTTCATCATAGAAGGTGAACTGGGGGCTGATGATTGTATCAGCTCCTGCTTTCGTCTGTCCCTTCAGAATACTGTTAAGGAGCAATTCCTCCGCTGCCTCCCAGTCCGACTTGTGCAAATCGTCCATGGGTAGCACAACGGCAATTTCTGTGAAAATGGTCGGCTTGTTCCCGTTGGGGTCTGTCTCAATTTGTTCCTTGTCACAAGCGGCAAACACCAGACAAAGCAAAATGCTCAAAAACAAGTATATGGTAATCTTATTCTTCATTTTCCGTTATAGTATTTTTGTTCTGCTTCAGCGGCTATTTCTCGGATATCTTTATCGCAGAGTATTGCAGCAGTATAGTAGTCAGTAGGAGCCAAAAGCCCCAGAACATAGTCACCCAATGTATTGTTTAACATATCATATACCACAATTTGGTCGGGTTTCGTTTGGCTTGTTCCTGTTCTCCAAGAAATCCAATTCTCCAAAAAAACTAAGACCACGTCACCTGTCTTTTTGAATATTTGATAGCGGATATAAGGTCCGTAATAAGACTTAGGATAGGCATTCTCGCACACGGTGAGGCGCTTGTTGTTGTAGTCGCCTCCAAACAATGTGCGTCTGAATACCAGTGATCGTAATGCTCCCATCTGGCCACCACCATTTATGCAAACCACGTTGTCATATCCTGCATTAAAAAGTGAGTCGCTTGCCTCAGCACATCGACTTTCTTCATATTCTATGTCGTCAACCACAGGGACCTCGTCGGGGTTACCTCCTGCAGCAGCATAGCCATCCAGCCACCCTTGTCGGGCATCGATCATTACGTGGCTGTAATTGTTGGCAAGCAAAAGTGCTGGCTTGTCCCCATCTTTTTTGGCCATGTATCCAGACTCCCATGCAGGTCCATAAAGAGGCAGGTCACGATAGTAGGTTCGTGAGTCATTATAGTTGTGACGGTTTAAGACCAAGACGTCACGACGACTGTCTTCCCGCCATTTGTTGATATCCACCATCATGTCCTCATACATCTCGTCTGCCAGGATAAGCATGTGGTAGGTGTAATTGTTAAGAGGCGGGTTGTCATCCCAGTTTTGAAGCTTGCTTTTTGCTTCATCTGTATTGTTCGGAGAGATAAAGTGGTATAATACGCTGGTGCCAGGAAAAAGATAATCCGCTGAATTGGTAACTAAACTAACTGTTACGTTAATCAAGTCGCTATACGAACAATCACCCAATCCATTGACAGGATAGACAACCGTGATTTCAATTTTTGTCTTCTGTGGTTCGACTTCATCCTCTTCCCCTTTGCAGGATACCAACAGAAAGACGAAGCAGAGCAATAGACCGAACTGATGTCCGTGGATGATTGAAAATATGTTTTGTTTTAATATTCCTAAATGTTTCATAATCGCAAATTTGAAATATATAGTTTGACTGCGAATTGTACTCCCTTCTTCTGTCGGCTGGATTTGTTTTTTATTATAATATCGCGCGCTCATAATAGGGTACGCAAAATTAACAATAAATAATATCTTTAACGTTACAAAACAAAAGTTTCACAATTAATGTCAAATTATTGCTATTTTGTAACAATGAATTACCCCAACTACGCCCTTTTCTCATAATTTTGACAAAAAAAGCGCTCGCTGCGTTTGGGCAGCGAGCGCAAAGGGTTAATGATTATCCTTGTTGTGAAATCACGACCTTAAGATAAGGCTACTATTTGTTGTTATATTGCATGGTGCTCTGGAAAGACTCAGCCAATTCCGTAAGGTAATCTTCGTCAAACTGGAAAGGCTTGCCTTCCTCCGTTTCAAAGACTGAGCCCTTTTCCTCGCTACCACCTGAAGCGGATCCGTTGCTATAGGTGGTGCGGATCACCCTCAAGGTGAGCTGTGTACGACCAGAGATATTCTCTCTCCATGTGCTTTTAAGTTTGAAGGTGGAGTTAACCGATACGCTGGTACTCTTGGCTACCTCGAACTCGTCAGCGCCAGTCGTCTTGCCTTTCCATTTCCCCAAGATATCGCTTACCTCCTTGTCTTGCTTTAGAGGGTAAGTCGTCTTTTGGTCTCCCACGGTCTTGGTGATGGCGACGTCATAGATGTCAAAGATGTCGTTGGATACGACAAATTCAAAATGATACTTGGCGTTTTGATCCTGAGGTGTAGGTTCGTCCTCATCATTGCCACATGATACGAGTGACACACTCATCAAACATACTGACACGAGGGCCAGCAAAGAAAAGAAAAATTTCTTCATAATTTTTATAACAAATTAATTATTAATTGGTGTTTTTGTCCATTCGTTGGGCGTCATACCCACGATATTTTTGAAATGTCGGTACAGGCTGACGCGGTTGTCAAAGCCACAGGCATCGGCCAACTGATCGTTGGTTATGTCTGGGTTCTGCTGCAGGATGGTCTTGGCATATTCAATGCGGTACTGGGCCAACCAGGTGCGATAGTTGACGCCTGACTGGGAGTTGATGGCGTTGGAGAGGTAGAGACGATTGGTCTGAACCAGTGCAGCCAGTGCGTTGATATCGAACTTGGGATCCATAAAAGGCTTCTGTGTTTCCATGATGTGCTGAGCACATCGGTATATATCTTCCAGTGACTTCTGACGCTGGTCAGGAGACTTCTCTTCCGTACATGCATTTTTGATGATTTCCAGTTCCTCCTGTGCCTTGTCAAGTTCTTCATGCGTCTTGTCAAGTTCTACCTCGAGAGCTTTACGATGTACTCGCAACCGACGTATCAGGTAGAAGGCTGTGATACTGATGACAAGTGCCAGCAATGATACAAGAGCGATGACGGAGAGCAGCAACTTTTGTTCGGTCTGCTCGTGGAGCTGCTGTTCGTCTTGTAACTGTAACTGGGTCGTAGCATGTGCTACCACCGTCCGCATACTATGCTTCTCTATACTATCATTCAGACAGAAGATGCGCTGTACCAGACGGTCAGCCTCCTGGGTGCGTGCTGTGAGCATGCTTATGCGTAGCTCGTGTCGTAACAGTTGGACATAACTGTCGCAGATTGTATCGTTCCTGAACATCTTCTTCAGTTCGGTGATTCGGCTCTGGGCTTCGTCATATCGGCCCAGTTCAATGAGTGGCTCAATGATCATCCAGGTGGTGGAGGCGTCATCATTCTGCGGATTGGCCTCGAAACGTTCCAGCCAGTATTGGACGGAGTCTTGCTGGTGCTGCTTGGTGTAGATGTTGACCAGGTAACTGTGAAAGGATGTCTCGTTAAAGGCTATGAATTCCTCAAGAGCGGTACTGTCCTTCAGCATGCCCGTGGGGACATGTTTTACCTTATTTATATTTATACGTAGATTGTCAAGTTTCTTTAGTGCCCCGAACACCTCGGATTTCGCCTCTTCATGTCGGTTGGTGAGATCGTAGGCATAGAAGAGTTTTTTTGTTAGATTAAAGTAGGCTACCAGTCCTGACCAACTTTGATCCTTCTGCAACATCTCCTTGGCTCGGTTTAGCGTGTCAAGTCCTTCCTCGTATTGTCCCATCTCGCAAAGCACAAGTCCCATACGACTTAGCATGTCTGCTTCCGAGCTATTCATCTCCTCCACGCCATGAGCTAACCGGATGCCGGCTCCGCAATAGCGTGCCACACCCATAACATTGCCTGTTGCGTGAGCTGCATTGGCCATCAGTCGGTACAGGTCTATCTGAAATTGAAGGACGTCATCGGTGTCTGGCAACTGTTCCCAGGCCTCGTTGTCAATCATGCGCTGGCACATTGCTATGCAACTGTCAGCATCGTCCTTTGCGCTGTACAGCACCATAGCCTTGAGATATTCGCTGCGTTGCGGCGTGAGGTTTCCCACTATTGTTGCCGAGTCCAGCAGCATGAGCGAACGGTCGGGCTCTGTCAGAAAGTGAGCCATAGCAGAGTCTTCGCTGTACACAGTTGGTGCGCTGTTCGATGATTGTTGTCGCGAGGTGCATGACATCCACAGCAGCAGACTCGTTACGGATAAAAACAAAAAATGGATATGTTTCACTTGTTGATCACTTACTTACTGAAATACTAAATCGATATTGTCGTTTACTGCGTCAGGCAACTCAAGATTGAGTACGAGAACGATGGCCAGCATGACGAGCAAAATGATGACCAGGGCTATGATAGGGAACAGAAACGCGAAGATGACAAGCTTGTACCATTTGATGTCGGTACAGATGCGTATGGTCATCAGAAAGACCAGATACATGGCGCCAATCATTATCAGTCCTATTGTGAATTCGTAATCTTCTATGGATGGGAAGATCAGTTGCAGGACATCTTCTATAATGATAAGCATAGCAAAATAGCAGACCAGATAGAGCAGCACATGCAAAGACTCGGACAGATTGAACGCCTGGTCCTTGAGCTTCAATATCTTGAGAGTGCCAGTGAGTGCAGGAGAAACCATGATGCAGAAAAACATAATGGAGCGCTGCAGATCGGTCCATACCCAATACCAGAACGACAGCAAACTGTAGGAAATGGGATACACACCCTGCAGTTCTGACCATGACTCGGGGAACTCGGAATGGGTATTGTCGTTTCCTGGAAAGAGATAGTCGATGGCAATGAGTATGATGAGGAGCATCAACGGTTCGATATACTCCACCCGGTACCCATTGAGGTAGTCACGAATCATATAGGCTGGTCGGTAGAAGAGGTTGACCAAGGTATGGAGCAGTCCTCGGTCCCAGCCGAAAGTCCTGCTAATCACGCTGTTGGCTGAATCCTTCAGGTTGAGTCGCTGCGTGCTGGCTCGCTGACGACATCGTGGAC
This sequence comes from Prevotellaceae bacterium UBA1720, assembly GCA_002317475.1. GTDB lineage: Bacteria > Bacteroidota > Bacteroidia > Bacteroidales > Bacteroidaceae > Physcousia. The sequence continues at coordinate 32,374 of DCIS01000169.1, forward strand.
AGTAGTCGCCACGGAATGTCGTGCCACAGTTGAGGCAGACGTGCTCCTCCGCCTCTTCAAGGTTGATAGCCGTCATGTGACTGCCATCTCGCATTTTGTTGTTTATATTCTCAAGCATTGTCTGTTGGAGCATTGAG
>DCIS01000132.1:0-443 GCA_002317475.1 Prevotellaceae bacterium UBA1720
GGTTGTAGCCGTAGCGAGGCTAAAGCCTTGATTGACGGCTATTTCGAGACCTATCCCGGTGTGAAGGCCTATATGGATAAGAGTATCCAGACCGTACGTGACCAAGGGTACACCGAGACACTCCTGCATCGTCGTCTTTCCCTACCCGACATCAACAGTCACAACTCCATCGTGCGTGGCTATGCTGAGCGTAATGCCATCAACGCACCCATCCAGGGCACCGCTGCCGATATCATCAAGATTGCTATGGTACGCGTGTACGAACGCATGCAGCGCGAAGGTATCCAGAGTAAGATGATCCTGCAGGTACATGACGAATTGAACTTCAGCGTCCTGCCCGAGGAGAAGGAACGTCTGCAACAACTGGTCATTGAGGAGATGCAGTCTGCCATTACACTTCGTGTGCCCCTCTTGGCTGATTGTGGATGGGGCAAGAACTGGTT
>DCIS01000132.1:583-3502 GCA_002317475.1 Prevotellaceae bacterium UBA1720
ATGCACGCCTCTGCTCCACCCTACGACGTCTGGCTGGGGTCCAAAACGGACACAAGCTACATACTGAAACTCAGCGTAGAGGGACGTGTAATGGACAGCATACCCATACCCTACCCCGTGTATCGTCTAGAGTTGGCTGACCTCAGCGGAGATGGCATTCCCGAGGTATGCCTGGGTGTAGAGAATAGCACGCGTTACTGGCATGAAAAGGCACGGCGCATACACCTCTACCGCCTGTATCACAAACGCTACATCAGACCCCTATGGCTCGGTTCCAGGGTGGGCCATCCCCTCGAGGATTTCAAGGTGTGCCGAGACTCCTTACCTGCACGCATACACACGTACGAGAAAGACAAGGAGGGACACCACATCGAGAGTCTCTACCAACTGCGAGGCTTCGGTCTTCAATTTGAAAAATACCTGAAAAATGAATAATGGGGTCAGACCCCATTATTCACTTTCACCACATGTTTGAATACAAAAAAGCACAGATATGAGAAAATACGGATTATTAGCGGTTAGCGTGATTGCAACGTGTTTATTTTTAGGCAGTTGCAAAAACAAGGGAGGTAGCCAGGGCGACGAGGTGCCCGAGGACTCCATCTGCCAGGTCATGGCCGTACAGGCTGACAGCGACTTCTTCATGCTCCGTGACGAGAAGTTGCCGCAGCGTATCGACCTTACCCAGGATATCAGTGGTTTGGGGTATCAGAATCTGCGTTTGCTGCGCTCGTATGTCTATGCCCTCCATGGTCATTGGTTTATGGAATCAGACCTCAACGCTTTCTTTCGCCATCATACAGAGTGGTACGATGACCTCTGTGAGAAAACCTGGGGAGCATGGAATTACGACGAACTGACCATCCAGGAGCAAGCCCATGTTGACGATTACGAGACGTTACTTTGGGAGGACTATCCCGAGGCATACAAGATGATCCAGCTCACCCCCGAGGAGAAAGCTTTCGTGGCTAAGGTGGATGCACGAATGACCGAACTGATGAGGCAGAAATATGTGAAGGGAGAGGATGATCTGACGCTGCTCAACCCCTCGCTGATGGTCAATATGCACCGCATCTTCCATCCCGACCCTACCCTGCTGAACCGACTCGCGCAAAGCAACTTTGCCATCGAACCCACTCAGTATCAGCAACTTTTCAACATCTACGAGAACAACCAGTACCACGCCATCCCCAATTTCATCACTACCGATGTGATGCTGCAGGCCTACCACATGTACTTCTCGTACATCCTGAAGAGTCTTGAGGGCAGCGTGATGCTCACCAACCTGCGCGATGCCATGTGGGAGTTGCTCAGTGCCAGCGTGACACACCTGGAACAGTGCTCCGACCAAGTTCTCGCCATGGATCAGAACATCGCGGCCTACTATACTGTGGCGCTTAAACTCCTGGGCGAAGACCCCTACGCCATGATGAACGAGATGGGAGTGAACCTGCACAGCCTGCTTGGAGTGGCTGACAAACTCGCGACTCAGGAACTGGCTCTGATACAGCGCCAAGAGGATGACTTCTCACCCCTGTTCAAGACCGAGACGTACTTCAACTACAGCCTCTTCAAGCCTCGTGGGCACTATACCCGCAAAACCTCCTCTCAGCAGTATTTCCGTGCTATGATGTGGCTGCAGAAGGGGTGTTTCTTCCGTGAGGATGAATCGCAACTGGAGCACGCCATACGTATGGCCCAACTGCTGAACGAGGCGCCCAGTGCCAAGCAGAAACTGGAGCAGATTGACCTGTGTCTGCACTACCTGATGGGCAAGCCCGACAACGTCTCGCTACTCGCCCTGGCCAACCATCTCTCGGGCAAGGACGAAGAGATCTTCTGCACCACTCCCGACTTCAAGGAGGTCGATAAATGGCTCGTGGGTGAGTTCAAGAAATGCAACCGTATCTCGCCCAAGGTGAAGAACGGTCCGCAAGACCAGCTGAACCTCCTTCCTCAGCGCTACACACTCGACGGCGAAATGCTTGGGCACCTGTTCGACCCCAAGAAAAATGCCTCACGTGCCTACCCCACTGGACTTGACGTGATGAGCATACTGGGTGTCAATGAGGCCACAAATCAAGTAAATATTCTTAACAAGGAGCAACCTTGGAGCAAATACGACAGTGAGAAAAAAGTCATGACAGAGCGTGCCAAAAAGCACCTCTCAGAGCCCGAGAAGACGATGTACGACGAGTGGATGCACAGCCTCATCACCCTGCAGAAGGAGGACAAACAGCAACCCAATTTCATGCGTACAAAGTCGTGGAAAATCAAGAACCTGAACTCTGCTCTGGCCTCTTGGGCACTCCTCAAGCACGATGCACTGCTCTATGCCGAGCAACCCATGGGTGCCGAATGTGGCGGTGGTGGTCTGCCTGACCCCATTTGCCCGGGATATGTAGAACCCAACATCACCTTCTGGAAGGAGATGGTGCGTATGCTGGAGCATAGTCAGCAGATGCTCGACCATTGTTTTGGCGACGAAGCCAACCTGGACAACCAATCAGCCCTATCCGACCTGCGCGAAAAGGGGAAAACCCTCAAGGATATGGTGGAATTCTGCCTGAAATGCAGCGAAAACGAGGTGGCTGGCAAGAAACTGGACCGAGAAGATAATCGGTATATCGAAGGTATCGGTTCGCACTTGGAGTGGTTCACCCTCTCCGTCATTGACCCCGATCTGGAATACGCCGAGTGGAGTGACATCCAAGGTCCCGACCGTTGCATTGCCCAGGTGGCAGACGTTTTCACGCGTAACATCACCGGCTGTCCCAAGGATGGCATCCTCTACGAAGCCACAGGTCTGGCCAACGCCATCTACGTGGTGGTGGAGATCGAGGGACAGTTGTTCCTTACACGCGGCGCCACGTACAGCTATTATGAGTTCGTACGACCCCTGGGTGACCGTCTCAGCGA
>DCIS01000107.1 GCA_002317475.1 Prevotellaceae bacterium UBA1720
AATACGTTGGTTTCAGCAAGAACAGCCGCAACACAGCCTCGTTTGACATCACGTCATACCTGAACAAGAAAGGCGAGAATGTGGTAGCTGTCGAAGTGTACCGAAGCAGCGATGCCTCGTTCCTCGAGGCGCAGGATATGTTCCGTCTGCCAGGCATCATCCGTAGCACCTACCTGACTAGTGTGCCTCAGTTCTCGGTTACTGACTTAGCTGTTCATACCAAGAAGGTGGATCGCTCATCTGCAGATATCACCATTGATGCCACCCTCAATGCCACCAAGGTGGTGGGAAAGGCAAGCGTGCGTTTTCGTGTCTACCCCGTAGAGTTGTACTCAGACAATGCTGCTCCTCAGCATGTGTCGCAGTCCGTATTCGAAAGCAACCAACTGATGCCTTGGGGCGAGAAGGTACGTAAGGTCAGTGCCACTCTGCCCATACTGAATCCCCTTCAGTGGAGCGCAGAGGCACCCAATCGCTATGTAGCCGTGGTTGAATTGCTTGACAACAAGGGTAAGGTCATGGACTGTGTCTCTACCTATTTCGGCGTCTGCAAGGTAGAGATCAAGGACACACCTGCCTTCGAGGACGAATTTGGATTGAAGGGTCGCTACTTCTATGTCAACAACAAGCCTGTCAAACTGAAGGGTGTGAACCGTCATGAGACAAATCCCACCGTGGGACATGCCATCACACACGAACAGATGCGCGAAGAGGTGATGCTCATGAAGCGTGGCAACATCAACCACGTGCGCCTCTCCCACTATAGCAACGATCCCTACTTCTACTACTTGGCCGACAAGTATGGCCTCTACCTCGAGGACGAGTGCAACCTCGAGAGCCACGAGTATTACTATGGTGATGCTTCGCTCTCACACCCACAGGAGTGGCGTGCCGCCCACATTGCCCGCAATATGGAGATGGTACACGCCCACATCAATCACCCTGCTATCGTTATCTGGTCTTTGGGCAATGAGGCTGGTCCTGGTGATAACTTCAAGGCAGCCTACGAGGCTATCAAGGCATACGATCCAAGTCGTCCCGTGCAGTACGAGCGCAACAATGATATTGTGGATATGGGCAGTAACCAGTATCCAAGCGTTGGATGGGTACGTGGAGCTGTCAAGGGCAACTATGACGTAAAATATCCTTACCATATCTCCGAATATGCACACTCCATGGGTAACTCCCTGGGCAATCTTGTGGATTACTGGGAGGCTATCGAGTCCACCAACTTCTTCTGCGGTGGTGCTATCTGGGACTGGGTGGATCAGGCCATTGACGCCTACACCGAGGATGGCACCAAGTATATGGGTTATGGCGGCGACCACGGTGACTGGCCCAACGATGGTATGTTCTGCATGAACGGCATCATGCTGCCCGACCTCACACCTAAGCCCCAGTATTTCGAGGTGAAGAAGGTGTACCAGAACGTGGGTGTGAAGATGCTCGACTGGAAGAGCGGAAAGATAGAAATCTTCAACAAGAACTATTTCACACCTATCTCATCCAGCACCTACTACATCTCTGTTATCCCAGTTTTCAATGGTCAGCCACAGAAGGCCTTCGAACTTACCCTGGATAAACCTATCGGTCCACGCCAGTCACAGACATTCAACGTACCTATTCCAGAGCAACTGTTTGATGGCGAACTGCTCCTCAATGTGGAGTTCCGCCTTGTAGAGGAGATGCCTTGGGCACGTGCCGGCTACGTACAGATGGCAGAGCAGTTTGAGTGCCGTCCAGGCGCATTGGAGACACCTTTCAAACCTATTGCTGAGGTTGCAGCCAACGGCAAGGCACTGATGAAGGTTGACCGTGGTGGTACAGAGACAACGATCAGCGGCATCAACTTCGTTGCTTCATTCGACGATGCACAGGGGTGTCTGAACGCGCTCTGCTATGATGGCAAGTATGTCATCGAGGCAGGCAACGGTCCTAAGCTCGACGCTTTCCGCGCTCCTGTCGATAACGACAACTGGGCTTGGAATCAGTGGTTCCAGAATGGTCTCTATGACCTACAGCACAAGGCACAGGGTGAACCTATCCTCATCAACGAGAAGGATGGCAGTATCAGCCTCGTCTATACAGTTGTGAGTCAGGCAAAGGAGAAAGGTCGTGTCGTTCGTCGTCCCGGCAAGGCAGGAGAACCCTTCGAGCGTATTGAGTCTACTCCGTTTGGGAAGTCGGAGGAAGCCTTCCACTTCACAACGACTCAGCGCTACACTATCTATCCCGATGGTAGCATCAATGTTGTCAGCAGTATCGTCAGCAGTGATCCTGGTCTGAACCTGCCCCGTCTGGGCTATGCCATGAAGCTCCCTGAACGGTATGACCAGTACACCTACTATGGCCGTGGTCCGCTCAACAACTATGCCGACCGTAAGACCGGTTCGTTCATTGGTCTGTACAAGAGTACCGTCCAGGAGCAGTTTGTCAACTTCCCCAAACCTCAGAGTATGGGCAACCGTGAGGATGTAAGCTGGTGCAGTCTTCAGACAAAGGCTGGCGATGGTGTGCTCTTTGTTGCCGACTACGAGAAGCGCATGAGCACTTCTGCCCTGCCTTGGAGCGCACTGCAGATGACACTTGCTGCCCATCCACACGAACTGCCTCAGAGTGACGGCACATACCTGCATCTAGATTGTCAGGTGACAGGTCTTGGTGGCAACAGCTGTGGTCAGGGTGGACCTCTCGACAAGGATTGTGTAAGGGGTGCCCTGCATCAGATGAGTTTCGTCATCCGTCCTGTAGCAGCAGGCGAGAAGGTGGACGAAAAGGCTCAGGTCAAGACTTCATACGCTTACCCCGTAACCATCACCCGCGATCGTGCGGGCAAGGTGACTATCATTGGCGATGAGACATGTGATGGTCCTGCTATATGCTACACTTTGGGCACAATGGACAAGAAGACTGTTAACCCTCAGTTGTGGAACGGCGAACCAATCAACATGCGTAATGGCGGAACCATAACCGCTTGGTATGAAGGCGAGGATGCCATCAAGACTACAGCCACCTTCACCCGCATTGAGAATGTGCCTGTCGAGGTGGTGTATGTCAGCAGCGAGGAGGGTCCCGGTGGCGATGTGGCTACCAACCTCACCGATGGTGACGCCTCTACCATCTGGCACACCATGTACAGCATCACCGTGCCCAAGTATCCTCACTGGGTAGATTTTGACTGTGGGGAGACGAAAACCCTCAAGGGCTTCACCTATCTGCCTCGTCAGGATGGTGGCGCAAACGGTAACATCAAGGGTTACAAGGTACAGCTCTCTATGGATGGCAAGACCTGGGGCAACGCTGTGGCAGAGGGCAACTTCGAGAATAATCTGAACGAGAAGAAAGTGCTCTTCAAACAGCCTCAGCAGGCACGCTACCTACGCTTCACGGCAGTCAGCAGTCAGAACGGTGCCGACTTTGCCAGTGGTGCTGAATTCACCGTCATAGCCGAGTAAAGGATCAAGTCTGGATGAACACTACAGTTCGTCCAGGCCTATGATGCCACGCGTGACAAGATGGACGATGATATCGGCCAAGGAACGGGCATGCAGTTTTTCCATGATATTGCGACGATGGGTGATGGCAGTGGGAAGGGAGATGTTCAAGCGGTCAGCCACCTCTTTATTGATACAACCACGTGCGAGGAGGATAGCCACCTCCGTCTCCCGGGAGGATAACACCTCGTCAGACGAGGGAGGGACAGAAGGTCCCGGATGACCCGCACCGGGATGTCCATGCCCGTGACTGCGAAGAGCCAGGACATCCTTCACCAGCGACTTGACGTCCTGGCAGACATTCAGTGTAAGAAGTCCTGCCAGACGAGGATAGCCGTTTCCATGCACCAAGACTATGGAGCGATGAGGCTGCTGCTGGAAATAGGTAGCATGCTCAAAGTAGATGGCAGAAGAGACAAAGAAATGGAAAAACTGCTCTGGCTGGCTGATCACCAACGACTCGAAATTAGGAAAATGGCGGATAGTGGCCATCGGGATGATGTCCTCCAGTATCTGCTGCAATCCCATTGCGGCCAGCACGTTTTCCTCGACAATAGCGATCTGAATCTCCATATTATGGGCACAAAGTTATGCTTTTTTCTGTTATGAAAAGTTTATCATGGAGAAAAACTGCACTTTCCGTTTCCATTTTCAATTATTCTTTGTAATTTTGCACCATGAAATACGAATCTATATACTTGGAAGAGCACGGCGTGACACTTCAGTCTGCCACGTTTCATCCAGAAAATGGCGTGCCTGAATGGCATGTCATGCTTCACGTAGAGCCTCGTGGTGAACTCTTCGAGGGTCAGATGAAGCGCATCTATGCTGCGGAAGATGCCATTCTGGACATGCCAGAGTTTGCCGGTGCACTATACATCATGAAACGCTATTTCCTGAGTGACAGCACCAACCAGGAACCCCTTATGCGCAAGGAGCCCGACATTGCGGTCAGCGTCATTCAGCAACAGCCCATGGACGGATCAAAGATTGCCGTCTGGCTTTACCTACAGAAAGGCATGGAGGTGAAGAACGAGAATGGCATGGTGGTAGCAAGCCACAACGGTTATCGTCACCTATGGAAAATGGGCATGCACCAGCATAAGGGCGACAGTGCCTGGCAGACGGAAACGGTGTTGATACAGTACGAGGAAGCCCTTCAGTACTTCAACGCCACCTTGGCAGACAACTGCATCCGCACCTGGTTCTTTGTGCGTGATGTTGATACGCAGTATGCCGGTATGGTGAAGGCCCGCCGTGAGAATTTCATCGAACAGGGACTCAC
>DCIS01000158.1 GCA_002317475.1 Prevotellaceae bacterium UBA1720
TGCGACATTTCCTATATCAAACAGTGGCGTGAGGAACTGACTCGTCAGGGCGTTCAGTGTGTTAATTTTGTCTATCGTACACCCCGTCCAATAGGATTGCCTATCTACCAAAGCGCTTGGGAAGACGGTCAGCGTGCTGTTCGTATGGTCAGGAGTGAGGCTGTGAAGAGAGGGTTTGATCCGGAGAAGATTGGAGTGATATCCATGTCTGCTGGTTCGCATCTGGCACTGCTGTTGGGAACAAGTTCGCAGACTCCGTCTTATCAACCCATTGATGCTTTAGACACCATACCATGTCATATCAACTGGGCTATCGTCAATGCACCTGCTTACGTTACCAGTGATGCCGAAACAGGTATTCCTGCTTCTCGTGATGGTTATGGTCCAGATGTGACATTGAGCAAGGTGTTTAAATTTGACAGCAAGACCTGCCCCATGAGCCTGCATCATGGTGGAAAGGACGTTTTCTCGCCCAATGGTTCAACGTTGGTATATAGACAACTTCGACGCATGAACATTCCTGCAGAGCTGCATCTCTATCCCAACAAGGGGCATGGCGCATTCGGATTGGATCGTGGTATTGAGTTTATGCGTCAGATGGGATACCTTGGCACGCTACAACCCGAAGTGGCCTTGATGGACAGATTTACCAGTGATGATGCTCGTGCTTCACATAGCAGGGAAAGTCTCTGGCCTGAAGGAAAGATGCCTAATCCGCAAGCTAACCAAGGTGAACCATACCTTGAATGGCACATGCCTAAAGTATTGAATACCAAAGCCATTCAAATCATATATTCCGGTGGTGCATATTCACATAATGATCCAGATGGATTTGAGGTAACCCCTGCAAGGCGCTATCTCAACGAACTGGGTATGACAGTTGTCACTGTGCGTTATCGTACCCCTCGTCCTAGTTCTGAAAGTGGCCTTGCTAAGCACACCGCGGCTTGGCAGGATCTTCAGCGTGCCATACGTGTAGTCAGGAGCGAGGCAGAGCAGCGTGGTCTGGACCCCAATAAGATTGGTATTATGGGTAGTTCGGCAGGTGGTCATCTCACGCTGATGGGTGTGACCTCATCTCTACATCAATCTTATTTGCCTGTAGATGATATTGACAAGCTTCCTTGCAATGTGCAGTGGGGCATTGGTATTTATCCAGCCTATGTTTTGACTGATGGATTGAATGGCCAGAATACTAATAGAGGTAATGAGGATACAGATGTTCTTGCTCCAGATTTCAGTTTTGATCTAAAAACAGCTCCGATGCTTTTTATCCACGGTGATGCTGACGGTTATGCCTCAATGGGCTCTGTCAAGGTATGGGAGAAAATGCGCAGCATGGGCATACAAAGTGAGTTGCATACACTCTGCTTACGAGAGCATTGTTTTCAGAGAACAGCTGCTCCTGGAACAGGCAGTTATAATTGGTTAGACAGAATTGCAGAATTCCTCAAACTGAATCTCCGTTGAATGGACGTTATGTTTAATAGTGACTTGTATGAGTGATAAACAATTTATCGCTCATACATATTTAAGTCCTAGTGTAAACCTTAAGGTGGGTTCTATAAATTCCCACCGATAGAATGTTAATAAAAGTCTATTGTGCAAAACGGCTATACACAACCTGCATCTGAAGCGGTGTGTTACCACCTACAAGGCGGATACTGTTCATGCTCATGTCGTGATTGACAGCAATTTGTATAGTCTGTGTGCCAGAAGAAGTTGAGACTGTGCTGGTATTTGTGACTATGGGTACTAGTACAACCTTGTTCCAGTCAGGATTCTCGTTCATCCAGAGCGTCTCTTCAGCCTTGAACTGTGCGTCTGTGAACTCCTTATAGCCTTTCTTTTCCAGTCTTTGACGAACAGCCTCTATCTTCTCGTGCTTGCAATAGCTGAGCAAACGGCAGATGTTGGTGAACGTGTACGTGTTATAAGTCGAAGAGAAAGTTGAGGAATAGTTGGTTCGACTATTGGTTAGTTGATGTTCAGCAAAGAAGCTCACCATCTCAGTCTTTCGTACCATCAAAAGTTCTGATGGAGTACCAAACTGGTCGCCATCCTGACTCTTGTTGTAGCGTGTCAAGGTAATGGTAGCTTTGCTTACAGAATCAGCAGCATGCTCACCCTCGAATATCTCGTCAATGGGCAGGGTCAATTCGGTAGCGATACCAGCTGGTGTTTTCAGATAGGTGTAGTCGGTAATGTTTGCCAGATCCTCTATTCCTTTGGAGTTCTGAAAACGACTGCTCTGTATCACCTCTGGAGTGGCTGCAAATCGAGTCATAGCCGTATAAATGCTGTCCTTTTTGGTATCTTTATAGTTGAAATAGATGTTCAAGGTACCAACAAAGACCTTGACCATGGTGCCGTTACCATCTGAACAGTGGAAATACAGACCAGGCAGAACATTGTGTATGAAGTGGTAAGAGTCCTTGAAATTGTCTCTGTCTTCATAGAACTTGTTCATGATACGCTGACCGAGAGAAGCTGGCAGTTTAACATGAATGTTTGGGTTGTATGAAGTTCCCTCACGAACATCCTCACTTACCTGAAAATCAGTGACCGTGAACATACGGCTGGCAATGGGTTTTGCATCCTTGTCAAGGAATTTTGTCAGGTCAATGTCAGAATAGTATGTTGAATCTTCGTTCATGATCTTGTCAGGATCTGAGGACATTTCATAAACCTGCAACTTCATGGGATTTGTCTCTGCGCCATAGTAAGAATTGAAATACAGACGCACATCAATGGAATCACAGATGGGTACTCCCATCTTGATGTTGTTCGTGTCTCGTTTGTCAACCATGGTTTCTTTTTCAGGGAAGCCATAGTCCTCGAATGTCTGAAATTGTGTGGCAAAGTCAGCCACTACCTCGCATCCTGTCTCAGGATCTATTACTCGACCGAGGTAGCAATTGCTGTTATTGGCCAGGATGCCCTCGTTCATCAGGATAGACTTTGAAGTAAAGTTGAACGTGGCAGTGGAATTGCTGATTTGATCAATGTCCGCTGAGATGCCCAGTGAACCAGTGTTATCGTCACAGGCAGCAATGGCAAGACCAAGCAGCGCTATAAATGCAAATTTTACTTTCACGGATGTAATATTTACTATATTCTGTAAAGGTGGGTTCTGTAAATTCTTCAGTACTTTGTGCGAAGCATCACTCACAAGGGAGATGCTGAGCGCCCACCGCTAGATTATCAATGGATTATTCCTTGCCCTCACTCCAGATCTTGTCGAAGAAGGGAAGGTATTCGTCAATCTTGTCACCTGGATATTCCAGTACGGGTTTACCCATTTCGTTTGCAAACGATACCAGTTCGTCCACGCCTTCTTTTGATGCTATGGTCACACCGTCAGCATACTTGATGGCATATTTCTGCAAGTCAATAGCTTGATCTCCAATACCTTCCAGTGTTTCTGCTGTGCAGTCTCTGTAAGTGATGGCATTGGGGAAGCGCTGAGGCAAAGGCAGTGTCAGTTCTGGTTTGCTGATAGAGTAGATTACCTTACAGTCGCGGAATGATGGCTCTTCGTTGTAGGCTTTCTTGATAAGTGCAGGAACGATAGAGGCTATCCAGCCCTGGCAATGAATGATATCAGGTACCCAGCGCAGTTTCTTGACTGTCTCCAGTACGCCACGAGCATAGAAAATGGCACGAGTGGCATTGTCGGGGTATTCAGCAACCTTCTCATCACCTACGGCAAGACGTTTGTGGAAGTAGTCATCGCTATCAATGAAGTAAACCTGCATACGTGCAGAGGGGATGCTGGCCACTTTGATGATCAGTGGATGATCAGTATCATCGATTATGATGTTCATGCCAGACAAACGTATCACCTCGTGCAACTGGTTTCTGCGTTCGTTGATATTACCCCATTTGGGCATAAATGTTCTAATCTCACGTCCACACTCCTGTATCTGCTGAGGCAGTTGTCTGCCTAAGACGGTGTATTCAGAAGCAGGAACATAAGGCTCAATCTCCTGTGTGATAAACAATACTCTATTAGCTTCCATCAATATTTGGGTTACTATAGGTAAACCTATAATTGCGACAATATAACCTTTGACAAGGTTGGTTTTTACGGTCTTCAGGAACGTGTTTGCCCTTCAAACTTTGTGCAAAGTTACGAAAAAAATCCCATTTTATCTCTATTCATTATTTATTTTGGTGAATTTTTAGATTAATTAAAGAATTATTTTGCCAATTTCTTCTTTGTTTCGTTTATTCTTTGTTATTTTGCATTGGTTTTTGGCACACGACCTGCCACTTCCTTAGGGAGACAGGCGTCAAGGTTTGTGTGCACAAAGAACAGTGTAATGAAAGTAGTAACGACTATTAAAGAATTGCAGACGATACTCGGTGAGTACCGTTCTGAAGGCAAAACCATCGGCCTTGTACCCACTATGGGTGCTTTGCATGCAGGTCACGCTTCTCTCGTAGAACGTAGTGTCCGTGAGAATGACGTTACGGTGGTTAGTATTTTTTTGAACCCCACTCAGTTTAACGATAAGACGGACCTTGAGAAGTACCCCCGTACGCTTGAGGCAGATTGTGAACTCCTTACCCAGGTAGGTGCCACGATAGCGTTTGCTCCCTCTGTAAGCGAAGTTTATCCCGAACCTGACACGCGTCAGTTCAGTTATCCTCCTACAGACAGTGTCATGGAGGGTGCATTCCGTCCTGGACATTTCAATGGTGTATGCCAGGTGGTGAGCAAGCTTTTCTCGTATGTCAATGCTGACAGGGCTTATTTTGGTGAGAAGGACTTCCAGCAGATAGCCGTAATACGTCGTATGGTGGCAGACCTTGGTTTTGGTGTGGAGATTGTTCCATGTCCTGTTATTCGCGAGGAAAGTGGCTTGGCACGTAGCAGTCGTAATACCCTGTTGAGTGAGGACGAGCGCAAGTTGGCTGCCAACATTTACCGCATCATGAAGAAAAGCCTTGACCTCTACCCTGCACACTCTGTGGCCGTGGTTCACGACTATGTTGTCAGGGAGATCAACGAGATCGAGGGTCTCGAGGTGAAGTATTACAGCATCGTAGATGGTGAGACCTTGGCAGATGTCACTTCGTGGGACGACGCACCTCATATCGTTGGTTGTATCACCGTTTACTGTGGTGCTGCGCCTATTCGTCTGATTGATCACATTAAATATAAAGGATAAGAAGTATGCTGGTACACATGATGAAATCCAAACTGCACTGTGTGCAGGTGACAGAGGCTAACCTGAACTATATGGGTAGCATTACTGTCGACGAGGATCTGCTTGATGCAGCTGGCATTCTTGTTGGTGAGAAGGTTCAGGTGGTGGACAATAACAACGGTGAGCGCTTTGAGACCTATACCATCCGTGGCGAGCGTGGTTCAGGTTGTGTATGCCTGAATGGTGCGGCTGCACGTAAGGTGCAGGTGGGTGACACTATCATCATCATTGCCTATGCCATGATGGACTATGAGGAGGCAAAGACCTTCAAGCCCCGAGTGGTGTTCCCGGAGAACAATAGGGTCTAGGAAAAGATAGGAGTATCTAGGAGAACCTAGGAAGATCTAGTGAAACCTAGGGAAACGAGATTTCTTGCGAATAAGAAACAGAACATAATATAAATATTCTAAAAAAATTAAAGTCATGAAGATTTCAAGAATTGAGCATTTAGGTATCGCAGTGCAGAGCATTGCTGACGTACTCCCCTACTACACTGATGTTTTGGGCCTCGAGTTCTACAAGGAGGAAGTTGTTGAGGACCAGAAGGTTAAGACTGCTTTCCTGAAGGTTGGTGAGGTTAAGTTGGAGCTTCTTGAGCCCACATGCCCCGAGAGCACCATCCAGAAGTTCCTGGACAATGGTGGCAAGGGTGTACACCACGTAGCATTCAAGGTTGAGGATGGCGTTAGCGAGGCACTCGCTATGTGTGACGAGAAGGGTATCCGCCTCATTGACAAGGCTCCCCGTAATGGTGCTGATGGTCTGCACATCGCATTCCTTCATCCCAAGAGCACATGTGGTATCCTGACTGAGCTCTGCGAAGAGTAATACAAAGCCTACACAAAAAGACACCAATATTGCCACTTGGGCTCACTAACCTGCGCTCAAGTGGCTTTTTCTTACTTGCACAAAGATAGAAATGGAGAACAACTATAAGATAAATACCAAGTGTGTACAGGCAGGTTATACCCCTGCTAATGGTGAACCACGTCAAGTACCTATTATTCAGAGCACTACGTTCAAGTATGACACCTCTGAGGATATGGGTAAGCTCTTTGACCTCGAGGCCAGTGGTTATTTCTATACACGTCTGCAGAACCCTACCAACGACTATGTTGCGGCTAAGATTGCAGCCCTCGAAGGTGGTACCGCAGCTATGCTGACCAGTAGTGGACAGGCAGCCAATTTCTTCGCCCTGTTCAATATCTGCGAGAATGGCAGTCATATTGTGGCAAGCAGCAGCATCTATGGTGGTACGTTCAACCTCATCAGCGTCACCATGGCCAAGATGGGCGTCAGCGTCACCTTTGTCAGTCCTACAGCCAGCGAGGAGGAACTCAATGCCGCTTTCCAGGACAATACACGTGCCATGTTTGGTGAGACCATAGCCAATCCCGCTCTTACCGTCTTGGATATTGAGAAGTTTGCCAAGGTAGCTCATGCTCATGGCGTGCCTCTGATTGTGGACAACACCTTCCCTACCCCTGTCAACTGCCGTCCCATTGAGTGGGGAGCAGACATCGTGACACACTCCACCACGAAGTACATGGATGGTCATGGTGCTGCTGTAGGTGGTGCCATTGTCGATTCAGGTAAGTTCGACTGGATGGCCCATGCAGACAAGTTCCCTGGTCTTTGCACTCCCGATGAGTCTTATCACGGCATTACCTATGCTGAGAAGTTTGGCAAGGAGGGAGCCTTCATCACCAAGTGTACAGCACAGCTGATGCGCGACTTTGGTTGCATCCAGTCACCTCAGCATGCCTTCATCCTCAATCTGGGTCTTGAGAGTCTGCATGTACGTATGCCTCGCCACGTCGAGAATGGTCAGGCGGTAGCAGAGTTCCTGAGCCATCATCCTAAGGTTGAGAAGGTGAACTACAGTGGTCTGCCCAGTGATCCTTACTATTCCATAGCACAGAAATACCTCCCCAATGGTGGTTGTGGTGTGGTTAGCTTTGTTATCAAGGGTGGCCGTGCAGGTGCAGAGTCGTTCATGAAGCGTCTGAAACTGGCTGCTATTGAGACCCACGTGGCAGATGCACGTACGTGTTGTCTGAATCCTGCTACCAGCACTCATCGTCAGATGTCTGAGGAGCAACTCGAGGCAGCAGGTATTCCTGCAGGTCTTGTTCGTATGAGTTGTGGTCTTGAGGACAAGGCAGATCTCATTGCCGACCTTCAGCAAGCACTCGAGGATTAACATTTTTACATGAATGGCAACAACCTAATAATGTTGTTTTCGTTGTTTCTATTCATGTTAAGATAAACCATCATGATAAAGAAAGAGCGGGCCTCCTATTTGGGAAGTCCGCTCTTATTATGACCAAACCTTAGGTCCGTTATCTTACGATGATGTTCTTTGCTTCACCAGAAGTCATATTCTTGATGACAAAGTTACCACGCTTGCCAGTGATGCGCATTGCCTTCTTCGAGAGGTTGTCAGCCTCTGTTGCACGGAAGTTGCCTACGAAAGCACCATCAGTGGTGTAAACGGCATAGTTGTTGATGCGCTGTGCCACGATCACCTCAGCGATACCTGTTGCTGTCTGCTCCTCGTTGAGGGTGAAGGTCATCTTGTCGATGTTGAAGCCCATAGTAGCCTTGATGCGCAGCACCTGACGACCCTCGGGTATAACCTCTGTTGTGGTGGTCTTGGTATCCTTGAATGTGGTCAGGTTCTTGTATGCAGCAATGTACTTCTTGCCTGTGATGACAGTCTCATTGCCGTCCTCGTCAACCAGGAACAGCTGATACTGACCTCTCTCTGTACCTGTTGCCACGCTCAGTACGATGTCATAAATACCAGCCTGCTTTACGTTCACGCTGTAGTCCATCCACTCGTTCTTGGCTGCTGTTACGTAGTAACCTGATGCACCCTTGTAGATGTCCACGCCCTCGTTGTCCGTACGATACTTGCTGGCACCCTCATCTACGTCATCTGTGTCGTGGAATGAGTAGCCCTCACCCATCACGTCAAAGTTCTCAGCCTCAACTACACCAGGAATCTCAGCATAGATATCCTTGTAGGGAAGGCGCTTCTTGTCTACGCGCAGCGACTTGGTAAACATTGCCGATACGTTGTCCAGGGTATCTGTTGCGTATGCCATCACCTCGTAGATGCCATCCTCTGTGGGCACGTACTCAAACTGGCAGGGCACCTCATAGTAGTTCTTCTGCTTTACATTATTAATATATAATATAACGTTCTGGATCTTGGCAGCATCATAGTCGGTGTTGACGGTGATCTGTACCGTATCCTTCTGGTACATTCGCTCCTGTGACAGGGCTACGTCCAGTTTGATGTCCTCGTTGAGGTTCACCTTTCTGAAGACGAACTTATCAATGTATGCACCACCCTTCTCGATGTTCATTCGAATGATGTGCTTACCTGCTGTCAGAGGTGCAACGGTACGTCCATATACAGTCTTGTAAGTGGTCCAGGTGTTCTTCTTGACACAAGGAATGACGATGTTGTCCGTGAACTTCACATAGGTTGAGTCATCCTTCACAGAGAAGCTTACAGCAGCATCCTCAACGCCAGAAGAGGCAGTCAGCTCGTATGAGTAGTAACCATCCTCCTTCACGTTCACGGTGTATTCCAGCCACTCGCCGTCTACGGTGTGGCTTACCACCTTGTTACTATTGCCGGTCGAGATATCTACGCCAACATCAGAACGATAGCTGTTGTTGCCTGAGTTTGTGAAGTCCGTGTCATGGAAGGCACTGCCCTCTACGCCCTTGTCGAAGTTCTCAGCCTGAATGACCGTTCCGGGAATGTTGTATGATCCGTAGGGTGTACGTGCAGCCACAACGTTCACATTACCGTAACGTGTGTACTCCTGTCCGTCATCAGCTGTCAGGACTGCCTTCAAGGGGATGCTACCCTGCTTTCCAGGAGTATATTCCACTACCCAGGGAGCCTCTGTCAGTGTGCAGTACAGCTGATTGTTGGCATAGAAGTCAATGCGCTCGATCTTGCGTGTCTTGTCAATCATACGTGCACGCAGGTCAATCTTTCCGGGTTCACCCATCGAGAGTTTCGGAGCCATAGGTTTGATGTACAGGTCCACCTGCTTCTTCATGCCGGGGAAGGGACTCTTGGCTGTCTGTGCCTTTTCCGTAGCCATGTATTCTACCAACCAGTCATAGGCAGGACGGTTCTTGCCGTTCTTGTTCAGGATACCCGAGTTACCGCCATCTGTCCACGTAGCACCGTATGTCGAGCCCCAGAGGGTCAGACCAGCGAAATAGTCTTTCTCCCACATATAGGGAATCTGCTCCTTGTAGTTGGTCAGCTGCTGCTGGTCGTCATACGTACCGATATCATACTCCGTGCTGTACATAGGCATCTTCAGCTTGTTCTGTATCTCATCAACGGCCGTCTTGAAGTTACTCAGGCTGTAGCCCGTCAGGTCATGGCTCTGGCATCCGTATGCATCGATGGGAGCTCCATAGTCGCGCAGGGCTGTACAGAGCGAGATAAACTGACTTCTCTGCCACTGGAAGGTGTTGAAGTCGTTATAGATAAGGATTGCGTCTGGCCAACGCTCGTGTGCCAGTTCGAATGCCTTGATGATCCAGTCCCAGCCAGACACGCCCTTGCCGCCCAGTGCATCCTGGAAGTAGTGTGTACCTGCCTGATGACCATCTACGGCCTCGTTCACTACGTCAAACATCTTCAGGTCTGGGTAGCGCTTCTTCACGGCATCCATCCATTTCACGATGGCGTTGTAGCGCTCCTCGTTGCTCAGGCTCTCAATCCACGAGGGGTACTGCGAACCCCATGCCAGACAATGGAACTTGAACAGCAATCCGTTTGTCTTACAATAGTTGTAGGCATTGTCTGCACCACCCCAGTTCCAGCTGTTAGGGCCTCCACCCTGTACTGACGACCATTTGGTCTCGTTCTCACACGTCAGCTGGTTCCATTTGGTTTTGAACTCATAACCACCACCGTTCACACTGCCTCGTGTGGTGATGTTACCCAAGAACTTGTCGGGGTTCTTGCTCAACTGTGCCTTTGCTGTCATTGGCATCATCAGGCCAAGGAGCATTGCACCTGCAAATAGAGTAGTTTTTTTCATGAATTAGTTATTTATTGGGTTGTATCACTTTGTTCAGGTAAACATGCATAATGTACGCATATTCATACATTCAAGGCAAAGTTACAAAAAAAATCCCAACAATATACTAATCTTATCTATCTTTTTTGTAATTTTGCATCGTTAAGTTTCAAATGTGATAAACATTGTTTCAAATCCGATAGTATCACATGATGTATAGATGCTTATTTTGCCAGGAAAACATGAAACACTAATATTCTAAGTAAGTAATCAAATTTATCATTATAATGTTTAAGCAAATGACTTCTTATAATATATATACTCCCTTTTGGACATCTCCGCCACCTTTTCTCGGTTGTGATGCCCGCATCACGCCCTTAAAAACGCGACAACTTTTGCCGACGGGCAAAATGTAGTGCACCAAAATAGAGCATATCTATTATAAAGCTAATTTTGATCACTTACTTATAAAAACCATGAAGAAAGTTTTATTCCTTCTTTCCTTGCTCTTCGCCCAGGCAGGAGCAATGGCACAGACGCAGGAGTTCACCCCTGCTCTGGAGTTTGTAATGCAGTTGCAGGTAAAGATTCAAGGCGTTGAGCGTGTTGGCGAGACTCCTCACGGTACACGTCAGAGTATTCCCATCACGGGTGGTACGTTCAAGGGTCCCAAGATCGAGGGTACCGTCCTTGCAGGTGGTGCCGACTATCAGTTGAGCACCAAGGGTGGCCGTACCGTGGTTGAGGCTATCTACAACATCCGCACCAATGATGGCGTCACCATCCACGTTCGCAACAACGGTCTCATCACCCAGGGTCAGGGTGGATTCTATTTCTACACCAACCCCCATTTCGAGGCTCCCATTGACAGCAAGTACAACTGGCTGAACAACAACATCTTCGTTTGCCGTATCAACAACACCAGCGGTTTTATGGGTGGTGTGGCACTTGATGTTTGGCGTGTGTGCGACCCCGACAACTACGAACAGACCATTGGCAAGATTGAGCCTATCCCCGGTGAGATCTGGAAGCCTGCCACTCAGCAGGGTAAGATCGAGGAGATCCACTACTCCGTCATGAAGAATGGCCAGAAGCTCAATAAGCGCGCGCAGGTGTACGTACCTTATAGTTATAACAAGAAGGACAAGAAGACCCGTTACAATGTGGTTTACCTCATGCACGGTGGTGGCGACAACACCACTTCCTTCCTTACCCCTCCCAATGACTGGTTGCCTCTGAAGCAGGTTCTCGATCACCTCATCGAGCAGGGCAAGATGAAGCCCGTGCTGGTGGTTTGCCCCACTTTCTACAACGACGATCAGAATATCGGTGCAAACCGTATGGACGATGCTACGAAGCAGACTCGCGACTTCCACATCGAGCTCCAGGACAATGTCATCCCCACCGTTGCTTCGCTCTACAACACCTATCTGCAGGGCAAGGCTGACAGCGCAGCCATTGCTGCCACACGCGAGCATCGTGCCTTTGGTGGTTTCTCTATGGGTGCCCTCTGCACCTGGTATCAGTTGGCTTACGGTATCTCAGCCGTTCGCAACTACCTGCCTCTGAGTGGTGATATCTGGACCTATGACGCTGACGGTAAGAAGCTGGATGCCAACAAGTCTGCCCAGTGGATGGCAGATATGGTCAATGCCTCTGCCTTTGCAGGCGACTTCGAGGTCTATGGTTATTCCGGCACCAAGGACATGGCTGGTACACCCCAGAAGAATGTCATCAAGGCACTGCGCGACTATGCCCCCACCTTCCGTTATGGTGGCATGAATGCCAATCTGCGCTTCTCGATGAAGGAGGGTGGCGAGCACTTCTATGGCGATATCAACCAGTACCTCTACTACG
Source organism: Prevotellaceae bacterium UBA1720 (assembly GCA_002317475.1). Lineage (GTDB taxonomy): Bacteria > Bacteroidota > Bacteroidia > Bacteroidales > Bacteroidaceae > Physcousia. Next base: position 12,140 of record DCIS01000158.1, read on the forward strand.
CACTTCCCCTCATCTGGAAGTAACCCCTACATTCCGCATATTCATACTGAGCATCGAGGACGTTCTCCCCGATGCTTTTTTTTGTTTCTTTATGCGTTGTTCCATGCCGAAAAAACATTGCATCATAACGTATTATACCGCATTATGCCGATTTTCGCTTTCGATAATTAATATTTCGTGATGAAGTAGGCATCTAGTGCACATTAGGCTTCTTCTTATTGTTTCTAGTTTCTGGTTTCTCGTTTCTTGTTGACTCGTTGACTTGTTTCTGGTTTCTTGAGGTCTTGAGGGGTTAAGTTTAGCACGGCACATTATACATACAAAATGAGGCACACTCACTCTCGAGGTGCCTCATTTTTGTCCTTGTTTCATGTACATCCAGTCTATTCGTAACCAAACTTCTCCCCATTATGGGGGAGATGTCGCTTGCGACAGAGAGGGTCTACATGCACGACGTCGTTCCCAGTGCAGTTGCGATGGCGGTCAGAATACTAATCAGTATCTGAACAGCCCACTTTACAGTTTCCTTCTTCATATAGACCCCCTCTCCGCTCC
>DCIS01000146.1 GCA_002317475.1 Prevotellaceae bacterium UBA1720
TATTGATGACACATTTTTTTCAAACAAACAAGATGAACGTAATTACAAAGACAGTCGAATTGCCTGATGGAAGAACCATCAGCATCGAGACCGGGAAATTGGCAAAACAAGCCGATGGAGCCGTAATGTTGCGTATGAACAACACCATGCTCCTGGCCACCGTTTGTGCCGCTAAAGATGCAGTTCCCGGAACAGATTTCATGCCCTTGCAGGTAGAGTACAGAGAGAAGTATGCCGCTGCTGGCCGCTTCCCCGGTGGTTTCACCAAGCGTGAGGGTAAGGCTAATGACGACGAGATCCTTACTTGTCGTCTGGTGGACCGCGCACTGCGTCCCCTTTTCCCCAGCAACTACCACGCTGAGGTTTATGTAAATGTGATACTTTTCTCTGCCGACGGCATTGACATGCCCGATGCATTGGCTGGTTTCGCAGCAAGTGCAGCTTTGGCAGCAAGCGATATTCCATTCGAGGGCCCCATCTCTGAGGTTCGCGTGGCTCGTATCAATGGCGAGTATGTTATCAACCCCACCTTCGAGCAGCTCAAGCAGGCTGATATGGACCTGATGGTAGGTGCTACCGAGGAGAACATCATGATGGTTGAGGGTGAGATGAAGGAGGTACAGGAGAGCGACCTGCTGGCTGCTCTGAAGGCTGCTCATGAGGCTATCAAGCCTATGTGCCGTCTGCAGAAGGAACTGAGCAAGGAGCTGGGTACCGACGTAAAGCGTGAGTACTGCCACGAGATCAACGACGAGGAGCTCCGCGAGCAGGTGAAGAGCGAGTGCTATCAGCCCGCTTATGACGTTACCAAGCAGGCTCTGGAGAAGCACGCTCGTGCAGCTGCCTTCGAGGAGATCCGTGAGAACTTCAAGCTCCGCTACGCTGAGGCTCATGCTGACATGAGCGCAGAGGAACTGGAGGAGAAGAACGCACTCGTAGACCGTTACTACCACGATGTAGAGAAGGACGCTATGCGTCGTTGCATCCTCGATGAGGGTATCCGTCTGGATGGTCGTAAGACCACCGACATCCGTCCTATCTGGTGCGAGGAGAGCCCTCTGCCCGGACCTCACGGAAGTGCTATCTTCACCCGTGGTGAGACTCAGGCATTGGCTACCTGCACACTGGGTACCAAGCTCGACGAGAAGCTCGTTGACGACGTACTCGTACGTGAGTACCAGCGTTTCCTCCTTCACTACAACTTCCCTCCCTTCTCAACTGGCGAGGCTAAGGCACAGCGTGGCGTAGGTCGTCGTGAGATTGGTCACGGTCACCTGGCATGGCGCGGTCTGAAGGGCCAGATTCCCGAGGACTACCCCTACGTAGTACGCGTAGTAAGTGATGTATTGGAGAGCAATGGTTCTTCTTCAATGGCTACCACCTGTGCAGGCTGCCTGTCACTGATGGACGCTGGTGTACCCATCAAGGCACCCGTGAGCGGTATCGCTATGGGTCTGATCAAGAATCCCGGAGAGGAGAAGTATGCTGTACTTTCAGATATCCTCGGTGACGAGGATCACTTGGGCGATATGGACTTCAAGACCACGGGTACTCCCAACGGTCTGACCGCAACCCAGATGGATATCAAGTGTGACGGTCTGTCATACGAGATTCTGGAGAAGGCTCTGATGCAGGCAAAGGCCGGTCGTGAGCACATCCTCGGCGAGATGCTGAAGACCATCAGCGCTCCCCGTGCAGAGCTCAAGCCCCACGTTCCCCGTATCGAGCAGATTATCATTCCCAAGGAGTTTATCGGTGCTGTCATTGGTCCCGGTGGTAAGATTATCCAGGGCATGCAGGAAGAGACCGGTGCCACCATCACCATCGAGGAAGCTGACGGCGTAGGTAAGGTACAGGTGAGCGGTTCAAACAAAGCCATCATCGACGCTGCAATGGCTAAGATCAAGGCTATCGTAGCTATTCCCGAGATTGGCGAGGTTTACGAGGGTACCGTTCGCAGCATCATGCCTTACGGTGCATTCGTTGAGTTCATGCCTGGCAAGGACGGTCTGCTGCACATCAGCGAGATTGACTGGAAGCGCCTCGAGACTGTCGAGGAGGCAGGTATCAAGGAGGGCGACAAGCTGCAGGTGAAGTTGCTGGAGATTGATCCCAAGACAGGTAAGTTCAAACTCTCACGTCGTGCCCTTCTGGAGAAGCCCGAGGGTTACGTAGAGCGTGAGCGCCGTCCACGTCCCGAGCGTGGTGAGCGTGGTGAGCGCCGTGATCGCGGCGAGCGTCGCGACCGTGGTGAGCGTCGTCCCTATCACGAGCATCGTGAGAACAACAACGAGCAGGTTCCCGCAGAGAACGCAGAATAAGCCTATACGCACACACGTATAAAATAAGGTGTGATTCCCATAACGGGGGTCACACCTTACTTTATTTATGGTCCTAGGCGGTCCTAAATCCTAGGTAATCCTAGGTAATCCTAGGCAGCCCTAGGTGATCCTAGGTAATCCTAGCCAATCCCAGGTGGGCCTAGGACCGTCTAGTTACTCCGAGAAATCAACATAGGGAGCGAGGCGCTGGAAATCCTGCTGGGTAAACTCCTCGTAAAGCGAAAGATCCTGGAAACCATGGATAGGACCAAACTGACGAACATGATTGCTGATGGCACGTGCTTGATAATAGGAAAGGTAGGGATGGGCATTGAGTTCGCGCAGAGTACAACGATTGATGCGAAGTTTCTTGACCAACGAAGGATTAAGCGTAAGGTATGACTCAATACCCACGGGGATATTTTCCAGTTCGTCCAATTGGCTCAGCGAGGAGAAACCACCCAGTTTGTCACGGTATTGCACAATCTTACGAGCAAAGTAACTGCCTATACCAGGGATGCGCTTCAAGGCTGTAGTGTCTGCACGATTAAGGTCAATGGTCTGACCAGCGCGGAGTTTGTTGGGGTATAACACGGTGTCTCGGTGGCCACCACTATATGCAGACGTTTCTCGAGCTTGACTATAACGGACTGAATCTGCCTTCAATTGAACCTCATCACGATGATAATCACCTGAACCAGCGCCATGCCCCTTACGCTGATAGCCATCAAAAGCAGGATCGTATGCTTCAGGCGTATCGGCAAGATACTGGAAGCGCTCAGCAATACGTATGAGAGGAGAAAGGTGGTGCCATTGCTCTACAGTGAGACCGTAGAGTTTCTTGAACTGTTCCGGACGATGATAGACACCTCCTTTAGCACGATAACGGTAAATATTCTGAATCTGGAAACCAGTAAGTCCCAGGCGTCGCAGAGTGACACTGTCTGCTGTATTGGGGTCGAAAGGAAAACTCTCTGGTTCTGCCATTGTGGGCATATCAGCGTTCTTGTCAGCCATCTCCCCACCTCGGATTTTTGAAACACTCTGAACGTTTTTGTCACCCTGTCCTGTACCTTTAAGAAACACGAAACATATCCCACCAATCGCGACGACCAGCAACAAAGCAATCTGGATGAATAGCATGCTGCGTCTCTGACTGCGAGACAAATGAGATTGTTTCATGACACGAAAGGAGAATTGTCAGGTCGGAAAAAGGATTTAGAACAGTTCGATGCCGAAGAGGGTCTTCAACATCTCTGCAACAAAGACAAAACCGATGGCAACGGGGATAATCCAGCGAAGAAGGAAAACGTAGACCTTGAAGAAGGGGAAACGCAGATGACCGTTGTTGGTGAGTTCGTCGTAAAGCAATTTCTTATCCAGATACCACCCCGTAAACAGTGAAATAATAATGCCACCCACAGGCAGAAGAATCTTGGAAGGCAGGGCATCAAAGGCATCTATGAGAGTAAGACCGAAGATCTTGAAATCTGACAAAACACCGTTGGACAGCGAACAGAAAACGCCTAACGTCATGCACACGACGGACACACACCAGGCAGCCTTCTTGCGACTCATACTATGAGCCTCGTGCAGGTAGGCCGTCACGGGTTCGTGGATACTGATAGCACTGGTCAAGGCTGCCAGGAACAGCAGTACGTAGAAGAGGAAGGAGAATATATAACCCACCCAGGGCAGCGCATGAAAAGCCTGCGTAAAGACGTAAGGAAGACTCATGAACACCAGTCCAGGACCAGCCTCAGGTTCCACTCCAGGCACGCTGAACACGGCAGGGAAGATAATGAAACCAGAAAGCAGAGCTACCATTGTGTCAATGACCGAGACGCTGGCTGCAGTCTTCACAAGGTTGGTATCGTCACGGAAATAGCTGGCATAGGTGCAAAGGCAACCCATGGCAAGACTCAGCGAGAAGAATGCCTGACCAATGGCACTGAGGAAGGTGGCGGGAGTAACCTTGCTGAAATCGGGTTTCAGCAGGAAAGACAAACCGGCCGAGGAACCTGGTAGCGAAAAGGCACAAACCATCAACACGCAAATAATGAGCAAAAGCATGGGCATCATCACCTTGCTGAATTTCTCAATACCCCCTTGTACGCCACGCACAATGATGGCATGCACCATGGCCATCACCAGTACGGCAAAGCAAACGGGTAAGACGGGGTTACTCACAAAGTCGCTGAAAAAGACAATGAAATCCATACTGCCATCACTGAGCATTCCTGCCAGTGAAGCGTATGCATAATACAGCGTCCAACCGGAGATGACGGAATAGTAGCACATGATGATGAAGGCTACCAGAACACCCATACCACCCTGTACGCGCCACCATTTGCCAGGGGCAAGCTTCTGATAGGCTGTGGCTGTGTTGGCATGGGTGTGTCGACCTATGACAAACTCGCTGATCATGATGGGCATACCGATAAACAGTACACAAACAAGGTACAGCAGGATGAAGGCTGCGCCACCATTGTTGCCTACCTCTGTAGGGAAACGCCAAATGTTGCCAAGTCCTACAGCACTACCTGCCGAGGCAAGTACAACACCTAATTTGCTACCAAAATTTCCGCGGTTTTCTGACATTATGATGATTGGATTATGAGGGGTTATGAATGGTTATGAATGGTTAACCCAATAGTTTCTCTCCAAAGAGTTCGTAGAGGAAAACCATCGCAATAAACACAGGTGCTGCCACACGAATCAGGAAGAGCAGGAAGTGAAAGAGTGCAGGAGAGATGGTCGTACCTGCAGTCAGCTCTTCCCTGACAACATCCTTCTTCATCACCCATCCCACAAAGAGACAGATGAGGATGCCACCCAATGGCATGAAGAATTTAGCTGTGACGAAATCAAAAAGGTCGAAGAAACCCATGCCGAAAATCTTCACCTCTGCCCAAGGTCCAAAACTCAAAGAACAGAAGATGCCTAAGACAACGCAGATGCCCGTCACGATTTGTGCAGCACGCTCACGACTCATCTTAAAATGCTCCTTGATGTAAGCCGTAGTAATCTCGTGCATGGAGATACTGCTGGTCAGGGCAGCGAGCAGGAGCAGCACATAGAAGAGTATGCTGAACAAGTCTCCCAGCAGGGGCATCGCAGAGAAGGCCTCGTTGAAGACATAGGGCAAGGTGACAAATACCAGACCAGGTCCAGCATCGGGGCGCATACCAGCAGAGAAGACCGTTGGGAAGACTATGAAACCAGCCAGGATGGCCACCATCGTATCGATGATACACACGTTGAAGGCAGAACTGACCAGTTTGGTATCCTGATTGAAGTATGAGGCATAGGTCACCAGACATCCAATACCTACACTAAGGGAGAAGAAAGCCTGTCCCATCGCACTGAAAACCACAGGAGCAGTAACCTTGGAGAAATCGGGTTGCAGCAGGAAGGATAAACCCTCGCTGGCTCCAGGCATGGTAACAGACAGGACTACCAGCAAAACGATGATCATTAGCAGCATGGGCATCATCAACTTGCTGAACTTCTCGATACCCGTTTCAATGCCACGAGCCACAATGACATGGGTCACCAACAGGAAAAGTACGAGGAAGATGATGGGACGCGTAGGATGACTTACAAAAGAGCCGAAGATAGCACCGAAATCATAATCTCCGGACAATTGTCCTGTCAGAGAAAGCATGGAGTAGTCGATCGTCCAACCTGCCACCACGCTATAGAAAGACAGAATAAGAACACCGGAAAGGACACCCATCAAACCTGCAACTACCCATGGTGTACGAGGAGCAAGTTTCTGATAGGCAGAGACAGTATTGGCACGCGAATGACGACCGATGACAAACTCTCCTATCATCACGGGCATAGCCAAGAGCAACACAAACAACAAATAAATGAGGATGAAAGCCGCTCCTCCATTCTTCCCTACCTCTGTCGGGAATCGCCATATATTGCCAAGGCCTACTGCGCTGCCTGCTGAAGCCAGTATTACGCCCAGTTTACTGCCAAAATGACCTCTTTCTTCTGCCATAACTTACTTTAGTTATAATTAAAACAACTGTTTGTGTGCAAAATTACAACAAAAATTGTACTTTTGCAACGAAAATGAAAGATAACACATACCGTTTATGACGAATTTAATTAAACAATATCCTCTGACCCTCCTATGCTACCTGGCAATCGCCGTTTTGTCCCTCGCCCCTATAGGTGCACCCGAGGTAGCCCAAGACGTCCCCTTCTTTGATAAATGGGCACACTTTGTGATGTATGGAGGTCTCTCGCTTATTATGGGTTTTGAATTGCTATACTGCGTTGAGAGTTGTCATATAAAGCGAAAGGAGAAAAAGACCCATGGTCTCCTTCTCCTTGTATGCGTCTTGCTATTTCCTGCCTTGTGGGGTGGACTGATGGAACTTGCCCAGGCCAATCTCACCACCTATCGCAGCGGTGAATGGCTCGATTTCCTTGCCGACTCTGTCGGATCCCTCCTTGGCTATGCCCTTATAAGCTGTCTTTCCAGAGTCTGAAGGGATTCTTGCGCATGTGTGAGTTGTAGAAACGCCTGTCACCCGTCACTTCTCTGCCGATGAAGGAAGGTTTCACATAAGCCTCATCCTCGCTCTTCATCTCCAGTTCAGCCATAATCAGCCCATCATTCTCTCCGTGGAATTCATCGACTTCCCATACATGGTCATCCTCCGCCTTTACCAGGTAGCGATGCTTATCGATAATGCCGGGTTCACAGATAAGCATCAAGTCCTTTGCGTCTGAGAGGGGTATCTCCTTCTCAAATTCGTAGCGTGCCAGTCCGGCAATGCCACTAGGACCTTTTATTGTTAGGTAACCCTTCTCATCACGAATGCGTACACGAACGGTACGACCATTTCCACTGGCAATGTAGCCTTGCTGAATATGAGTGCAGTTGTGCGCAAGAGATTTAAACTCGCCTACAACTATGAATTTTCTTTCTATTTCGAGTGGCATTTCTGAGGTTTTTGATTTCTCGATTATTCGATCGAATTATCGAGGTTTCGATTTGTCGATTTATCGGGGTTTCGATTAACGACCACTACTGCTCCCCACCGAACTCCATTAGATAAGCCTTGATGAAGGCATCAATCTTGCCATCCATCACGCCACCAACGTCACTCGTCTGGTAGTTCGTACGATGATCCTTTACGCGACGGTCGTCAAAGACGTAGCTACGTATCTGGCTACCCCACTCTATCTTACGTTTTCCTGCCTCCACCTTGGCCTGCTCGGCCATACGATGCTGCAGTTCTTTATCATACAGCATTGAGCGAAGCAAACGAAGGGCATTCTCCTTGTTCTTGGGTTGGTCGCGCGTCTCGGTATTCTCAATCAGAATCTCCTCTTCCTCACCGGTATAGGGGTCCTTGTACTGGTAGCGCAGACGTACACCAGACTCTACCTTGTTCACATTCTGACCACCCGCACCACTACTGCGGAACGTATCCCACGAGATGCGAGCCTGCTCAATATTTACCTCGATGGTATCATCCACCAGCGGGGTCACGAATACAGATGAGAAACTCGTCATACGCTTGCCCTGTGCATTGTAAGGACTGACACGCACCAGACGATGCACACCATTCTCGCTCTTCAGGTAACCATAGGCGTAAGGTCCCTCTATCTCAATAGTACAGCTCTTGATACCCGCATCATCGCCATCCAGCACATTACTGATACGCACCTTGTATCCATTGTTCTCTGCCCAGCGCATGTACATACGCATCAGCATCTGAGCCCAGTCCTGAGCCTCCGTACCACCAGCACCCGAGTTGATCTTCAACACAGCGTCCATCTGATCCTCCTCCTGACGCAGCATGTTACGCATCTCCAGAGCCTCGATAGCCTCCATGGTTCGGGTGTATAGTTCGTCCACCTCCTGCTCCGTCACCAGTTCCTCCTTATAAAACTCAAAGGCAGTATCCAGTTCATCGCACAAGGTGCTTACCTCGTTGTAGTCGTTCAGCCACTTCTCCAGACCCTTTACCAACTTCATCTGCTGCTCTGCACGTTTCTGGTCATCCCAGAATCCTGGTGCCTGTGTGCGGAGCTGTTCCTCCTCCCACTGCACCTTCTTATTGTCAATATCCAGATAGCGATTCAGTTGCTCTACACGATCTTTGGCTTCCTTCAGTTGTTCAATTGTTATCACGTTATCTTTATCTTTTTATTTATTCTTGCTTATTGCTTATTATTCTTCAGCGTACATCGCTTCTATCTCCTTGGCATAGTTGACATTCAGTACGGGGCGTCTGACCTTGAGGGTATTGGTAAGCTCACCTTTCTCCATGCTGAAAGGCTCAGGCAGAAGAGTGATGCGCTTGATACGCTCGTAGTGTGCAAACTCCTGCTGGAGGGTGTCAATGCGGTCCATCAGAATCTTGTTGATCTGCGGATTGGCACACAACTCTGCACGACTGCCATAAGTGATATGGTTTTCCTCGGCCAACTGCTCTAGGGAACGGTATTCAGGAATGATGAGAGCAGAGACAAACTTGCGCATGTCGGCTATCACGACTATCTGGTCGATGTAACGGTCAACAACCAATTTTGACTCAATCATCTGAGGCGCAATGTACTTGCCGTTGCTGGTCTTGAAGAGATCCTTGATACGGTCGGTAAGGAACAATTCTCCATCCTTAAGGTAGCCAGCGTCTCC
>DCIS01000069.1 GCA_002317475.1 Prevotellaceae bacterium UBA1720
CGCCACCTTTTCTCGGTTGTGATGTCCACATCACGCCCTCAAAAACGCGACACATCTGCACCAAAATAGAGCATATCTATTATAAAGCTAATTTTGATCACTTACTTATCAATTTTTCTATGCAAAGTTACATCATTTTTTGCAAATTATCAAATTTGAAACATGATATCAATCCATTTTTTGATAAAATTGGTGCAAAAAAGTGACAGAAATAAAAAATGATAGAATTAGATAAAAAACGGTTTTTTATAGCGAAGATCGCCGAAAATATCGCAAAAATGCAAAAAATGTAAGTTTTAGTATCATGCAATTTACATTTTTGATAGTCGATGTTACAAATTTGATAGTCGAAAAATGAAAAAAGTTATACCTTTGCATACGAAAACGAGAAAGATGTTTTCTTCATTATAGAAAAGAATAGTAATCGTTACTACTGAAGATGGAAGGTCACTTTTTTGACCGCTACCCCGTGAGGGCAACGACATCAATTTTTAGGACTGAATGTTAGTGGCGAGAAAAATGTTTTGGTTAGTAAAGTTTTGGTTAAATAGGGATCAGTCCTAAAATAATCTGGGTGCGCTGGTAAGCGCGCCCATTTTTCTTTTCAACTGAATGCTGATAACGTGTGTTTGAGATTACCTGATTTCTACGCAGATTAACTCTCCTGTGTGAGTATCATGCCCATCTAACCAAATGCAAACACGATACAGATATATTTTTGAAAAAGATGTGTCTAAGTGAGTACGTTCTGCCTCCCTTGTGCCTACGTAGTGCCTCCGTAGCAAACTCGATAATGCTCGTACACACTACGTAGGCACTACGGTGTCACTACGGACAAAGGTATGAGAAATATCATTAACGAGGAACTAATATTTATTATTTTTAGTTTATCCTCACTCTTTCGTGTTTTTGCTTGAGTATCAGTCTGTTATAATCTATTTATCCTATATTTACTATCACTTTATCCACATGCTAACCTCACTTTATCCTCACTTTTGGCCTCTTAAACGTTCTTTTTTAAACTGCGAGTATAAATATAGTAGAGGAGTAGATTAATGAAAAACTTGAAAGTGAGGATAAAGTGAGGTTAAACGTTAGGTTAAAATCGCTAACCTCACCATCCATTTTATTTGAAAATCAATATGTTACATCATAATAGTGAGATTAACTTCAATATAAGAAAACTTTATATGGTTACAGCATCTTGAAATCAGCAACACGTTCATGTTTGATAAATGAAGAGAGATTGTTATCTTCCAGCATCGTACACCTTGCCCTTGCGCACAATAATGCCCTTATAACCTGCTTTCACCTCTTGTCCCTGAAGGTTGAAAATGCGGTTGTCATTCATCTCCTCCTCAGCATTTGTTCTTATAGCATCGGCCACTGCTATTTGGACGGATGCCTGAGCAGCATTGTAGATTCTACGTTGGTTGACATCATCATTCATCTCATGGACGAAGGCAACAATGCTGAGGTTGTCAATGTTGTATTCATCTGGAATCTGGAAGGTGTAGGTGTTAGCAGCTTCCTGTCCCTTCCATGAAAGTGGTTCTCCCCAAATGGGCGTTAATACATCACGTAGGGCGTTGTGATGGTAGCTGATAGTATGTGAGTCATAGGTTTTCTGTTTCTTCGCACGAATGCTATCCTCCACTAAATAGACACTTAGATACGCTTTTGGGCATTGCACGTCGAAGACTGGAGATTTCTCCGCACATATCTGAGTGGTTAGCATGCCATCTGCATAGGTGTTGCTGACGTTCAGTTTGACGAAACAGGGATTCTGCATAGCCTCGTTCAGGATGGTCTTCACCTCGTCAACTTCGCCAATGCCAAAGACAGGATATGGTTCGTCAGCGTATTTCTGATCTCTGTTGAGCATCCATGCAGGTGCAAAAGTGTTGCCACCATATAGCGCAGTATACTCCGTGCTGGCGTCAACGGTTAGCCAGTCAACGCCATACCCTTCATGGTGGCATACCCAGATGGCATCTTTCTGCAGTTCCGACTCTTCAATAGCAGTATGTATGCGGTATGCGCCGTATGGACACCAACCACAGCTCTCTGAGGTGAACTCTTCAAGCAAGAGGGTGGGAGAGGTGAAGTTTTCGGAATAGATGCCATAATGTACCGTTGCGGCATTGTCCGAGAGATCTTCTTCAAGGGTTTCATCAGCAAATGTTACTCTTACATTGACAGGAATCGACTGACCTATTCCTATCTCTGAAGATGCAGTCAGGAGCAACTCGAAGCTCTCTGCCTTTCCTGATGCTATGGTTGAGGTGAACTTCTCGGTCTTGCTTTCATCATCCGTCCCGTAGCTGATAGTGAAACCATTTGCGTCGTTCTTGCCGTTATTGGTAATCTCACCACGTATTACAACGTTTTCACCTGCTTTGACAATAACATCTTTGACACGGCATGAGGTAAGAGCCAGGTCGTAGGCACTTCTGGTGTCGTTGGGGTCTTCTGAAGTGTCGAAGCGCTTCCATTCTATCTGCGAGCATCGCTCCTCTCCGTTGACGGTGTAAACGCTTTGTATTCCTATGGATGTGACATCCTTCTGCTCCATGTATAGGTAAACATAGTGCAACTGGTCATAGGTATAGAAATCAAATCCTTCGGCGAAAGTAGTGGGCACATCCGTCATCTCCTTCTTCAGATTCATGTATGTGGATGGTTTGAAGGTGTAAAGTGAATCATTGATATAGATTCGGTACTTCAGATAGTCGGGGTTGATATAGTTGCTGTCCACATCCAAAGCAGGAATGACGAAACTCATATAGTTGTAGGTCATGATGGATGTTACCTCGCTGTCTAGCTTCAAACTACGCCAGATGGGATTCATGGGGGTAGCGGGTGCGTCGCCAGGATATACCGTCAGTATGGGATTTGTGACATAATCCATGCACACACTCATGCCGTCAAGATAATCTACGGAGAAGACATCCTTCATTCCATCACCTGGTACAGATGAAATGGTATGGGTTGTCTCATCCCATCTCAAGCGGTTGGCAGAGGTCGGTATGAAATCAGAGAGTTCTCCGTTTTCGTACACGGGATCAGCTAGGCTATAATAATATATAAAGGTACTGTCGGTAATGACCTGAGGACTTTCCACCTCAATGACGTTTCCATTGACCGCACCCTTTACATAGGCATTGGGTGCTGACGTTGACAACTGCATATAGATATCGTTCCCTTGTTTCTTGACATTCACCTTTTTCTTGTAGATGTTGCCATAGCTGTTGGTGAATGCATAGACGTATTCCACCGGAGCGATTTCTTCTGGGACTTCAATGAAAGGTCTCCTCTCCAATCGCATGCCGTGGTCGATATCCATGGACAGGAACCCTTGTGTGGTAGATGAGACAACTACATATCCCGATGCTCCCTGGAAGTAACCTTCGGGGAACGTCGGTTGCACAAGGCTGTCGCCCCTTACGATGAGGGTATAGTTGTCCTGAGCTTCCATATCGCCCGTATTGTCATTGTAGATCATTGGGCAGAAGAATACCAGGTATTTGTTCTTATAGTATACCAGTGGTTGTCCATAGGGGATGTTGATGATGGTGTCTCCGCTGTTGATGCCATGAGCTGCATCCTCTTCGGTTGCCACACTGATCTCACCCTTTGTCCAGGTGATGGCATTGAGCGATCGTGTCAGGTCTTTGAAATAAACAGTTTTCCCATCCTTGTCATAACGCACTTGGGATTTTAGGCTTTGTGCACGAACGAATTTGGAGTTCGTCTGATCGTAACTGTACAGCGTCATGACATACATCCTCTCCTCACCTTGAGGTGAAAAGATGAATTCATCCTCCTCTTCTGGTGCGCTATTTGTCAGATATGGTACTTGGTGTAATGTGGGTTGCTGCATCTGACGATGTGCTTCTGTGTGGTTTTGAGCATAGATGCATGTGATGGCTAGTGCCAGAAGGATAGATGATATGATACGTCTCATACTATATCAGGATAAAAATGTTATTAGGTAATTTTCAAATACGCTACAAAGGTACAAAAAAATCCCCATCTATCGCTGTGGATAGATGGGGAAATGTATTTGTTATCTTATCTTTCCGGAGAAAGAATTATATTTTACTTTACAATCTGTCCGGCAACATTGTAAGTCTTGCCATTGCGAACAATAACAACCTTACCGTTCTTCATGAACTTACCGTCCTTAGCGTTGCCAGCGATAGCGTTGATAGCGTCGGTCTCGCCCTTAACAGAACCAGAAATGTTATAAGTGAATGAAACAGCCTCATTCATGATAACACTGTGACCCAGGTAGAATGCCTTAGCAGGAATGTTGATGGTATAAGCACCAGGAGTGGTGATAGCCTCTGCCAATACAACATTAATCTTGTTAATAGTGTTCTCCTCGCTCAAGCAGTTCTCCTCGAGAGCCTTCAGAAGGTCGCGCTGAGTAATGGTTGCAACAACCTCTGCGTTAGCGTTGGTAACGGTAATGTTAGCATTGGGAGAAAGGGTAGGACTAATAGTCTTGCCGAAGCCATAGGTGAACTCAATCTTGCTGATCTCGGTCAACTCGCCCTCACCAGGAGTAGCATATACGAGGTCGGGAAGCTGATAGAGCTGGAAGTTATCAATACTTGCCCAGTTACCAGTAGCGCTTTCGATCTTTGCACCAATCTCAACGCTTGACTTCTCAGTAACGTCGAAGTAAACAGCGAAGGTACCAGCGTTGTTAGAGATTTCTGCCTTTACATCGCCTGCGAAGAGGAAGAAACCACCGGGAACAACATTTGCATCACCCTGCTGCAAGAACTGAGCCTCGCAAGTCAATACGTAGCGACCAGCGTTCAGAGTAATAGCCTGTGACATGGTCTCGTTAGCGAGAGTACCAGGACCTGCGGTCCAGTTCTCTACGAAGATGTTACCAGTCAACATGCCGAAGTTCTTGTTGGTAGCAGCGTGGAGGCCAGTAGCAGTCCAACCGGTCATATCACCAGTCTCGAAGCTGGGGTTAACAATGATGCCCTCAACAAGAGCGCCATCCTCAACAACCAGTGTCTTAACAGCTGCCTTCAAAGCAGCGTCAACAGCAGTGGTCTCTTCTGCAAGAGTACCTGCGTTGTAAGCAGCCTCGTAAGCCTCAACCTCCTTGCTAATGTCTACACCTGCAGCCTCAGCATTAGCAAGTGCTAGAGCAATCATGATCTTAGAGTTAGCATAAGTCTTTACAGACTTCTTAGCAGCAGTGATAGCAGAGCTCAACTTAGCAATTGCAGCGGTATAAGCCTCAACTGTCTCTACAGGTTCAACAGCCTTAGCTTCAGCCAAATCGCTAGCCTCAGCATTACCCATCTTGCCCTCAATAGCCTCAGCCTCAGCCTTCAGCTGTGCAAGTGCATCTCTGTACTGTGCAAACTTCACATCATTCAGGTTAGCGTCAGCTCCATAGTACTTCACCTGGAAGTTATCCCAGATACACCATGTGTCTGTACGTGTACCCTTGATACCTACGGTCAGCGTACCATCAGTTACCTGAACAAATACGGGAGAAACACTGTACAAACCGTTGGTGAAGCTGTTTGAAAGCGTAGTCATGTCGGTAGCACGGTCAGAAGCAATCATGCTGTTGAATGCAGAGTTTTCATCGTTAGCATAAACAACGGGATACTCGTTTCCGTCATAAGCATTGGTATAGTCTGTCAAAGTTGCCTGAGCATTCAATTCGTAAACACCGTTGGGAACGTTGATTGTCTGACGAATATTGAATGCTGAACGCCATGACTCACCACACATATTATCATTATTACCACCAGCGAGGTTCTTATTGCTAGCTTCAACTGTCCAAGCACCCTGGTTGTGGTTACGGCTGAAGTTTGCGTTGCCCAGGAGGAATGAAGCATCAACGGGAGCCTTCTCGGTTGCAGCAGCCAACTTAGCTACGGCCTCGTCCTTGGTCAAGAAGTACCACTTAGATGCACCCTTAACCTCTGCAATCTGCTCAGCTACGTAGCCAATGTGCTTACCAGCCTCAGCAGCCTGTGCGATATAACCAGCGTCATTCTTGATAGTGTAAACACCCTTTTCACCAGCTACTGCCTCAATAGTCCAGTTGAAGCCATTGTTGTCTGTATAGAGGTTAGTACCCAGAGCCTTAGCACTTGAGCTCAGGTCACGGTCAACTAACTCGTACTTGCCATCCTGATTAGCGGTAAGGTTGAACAGGTCACCCTGATTAGCAACACTCAGACGAGTACCCCAGTTGTTTGCACCTGCGAAGAACAAGCCGCTCTCAACATTCTGGATGTAGTACTCACCAGCAACAACGGTCCAAGACAAGGTCTGAGCATCGTTGTCCTCCATCTCCTCACCTACATAGAATGCGCCTGCGGGAATATTCAGTGTATACTCACCACCAGCGGTGATAGCCTCAGACAAAGTGACATTACATCCGTTGGGCATATAAGTTTCTTCGTCAAGAACAACACCAGCGGTCAGATCGTCCTGAGTGATGGTTGAAACAACCTCACCAGCAGCGTTCTTAATAGTCAGATCAGCACCCTCTTTTGAAGAAGGCATAACCATACCCTCAGCAGAAATAGCAATATTCTGGATTGAACCCAGGATACCCTCAGCGGGAGTTACGCTAACGAGAACGGGAGCCTTGTAATCCCAAGTGATAGCAGCGATATCAATGGTGTGTGCAGTAGTCTGTGTGTGCTGCAGATACAGAGACTTGATATTGGTAGTTGTTGTAAACTCAGCATAGTGCTCGTTGATAATGTTAATGCCAGGATAGCTAGCGTTACCATCAACATCGGTCAGACACCACTGGAATGCGCCCTCTACGTCATAGAGGTTGCTGTTAGCGTAGATACGCAAGGTCTTGTTGCCATCCTGGAGGAATGCCTCGGGAGCACTCATGCGTACACCATCCCACTGTGATGAGATAGTAGCAACGCCCTTGGTGACACCAGCAACACTTACGCTGGGACCCCAACCGCCGGGAGCCCATGTCAAGGGAACCTGAGACTCATCATTCTTAACTACGTAAGACTTGGTGATAGAGAAGCTGTTTGCAGTAGTTTGTGTGTTCTGGATGTAGAACTCGGTCATTACCTGAGTTACATCGATGTCCATTACGGTCCAACCGGTCTGGTCAGCACCACATGCATTCCACTGCTGGCTGCCATTAGCATCCTTGAAGGGAACATTGTAGCCACAAGTCAAAGGCTCAGCAAACTCGATGTGGATCTTCTTGTCGTTAGCGGGATCATAGTTGCGGATGCTAGGCTCCAGACCCTGCCATTGACCGGTGAAGTTGAAAGTCTTAACAGCGTCATCAGGATAAACCTGACCGGTGTAAGAGATATCGAAGGGAGTACCAACGATGTCGAATACAGGTGTGTCAGTCCAGTTTGCAACAGCCTCGTTGAAGGTTGCGGTAGCAGCCTTAAGGTTGTCGATATCCTGCTGGGTAGCGTTGGTTACGTTAGCGTCAATGAGAGCCTTCAGTGCCTCAGCCTCAACGGGAACCTTAGTGCGCTCAACAGCAACTGCGTTCATCTGAATTTCAGCTGCATGCCAGAACTTACCACCATCGGTGCGAACAATCTTGAAGCTCTTGTAAGCCTTGTCTGCGTTGAATACGCCCTTTACGGTCTCAGCAGCAACAGGGTTAGCGAAAGGCAGAACGCCCAACTTGTTCCAGTTGTCACCATCCTTACCGTAAACGGTCATCTCGGTGAACTGATCACTGCCAATGTTACGACGAACGATAGTCATCTGGATAGTACCAGAAATCTCGTTGTCAAGATCAACGATCAGCCAATGAGGATTCTCTGCGCATGCGCCGTGCCAATCTGTGTGCCAGAATGTTGAACCGTTACCATCAATCAGCACCTTGGGATCGGTACCCTCAGCAGAGTCACCACAGGTGTTGTCAAATACAGTGGTCTCGGTAAGCAGGTTCGCACCCAGCTCGCCATTTTCATCTATTGCGTTGTAGGCAGCAGTAGCTGCAGCCACAGCAGCAGCATACTCTTTGTTAAGCTGTGCCTGTGCAATCTGGTCGGTGAGAGCAGCACGCATCTCGATAGCCAATGCAGCATCGATAGTAGCAACAGCCATTACCTTGAACTGGTTACCATCGTCGGCAGTGCTCCAAGAGTCGATAGTGATAGCAGGGGTACCGTTGAGGTTCCAGTGGTTACCATCCTCAGCATCAATCATGATGGGATATTCTTCGTTACCGCCATTCTTGATGGTCCATGCCTGTGAAGGCTCAGCGCTCAAGACAGCATTGTTGCTGCTCTTTACAATATACTGAGTTCCGTTTACAGAGTAGAGGTAAACCTTGTTCTCCTCACCCTTGAATACCATGAACTCACTATTTACAGTTGATGCGTCAGAAGTAACAGAAAGCTGGCTTGCACCATCAGCAAGAGTCAACGAACCACGCTTGGTGGTGAAAGTGTAGATGTCACCGTCCTTGAAATCTGCCCAAGCAGATACTGCATAGGGCTCAAAAGCAGCCAAAGCAGCAGTGGTGATCTTAATTACAACGGGCTCAGCGCTAAGGCCGGTACCATTCAGGTATGCACCGTTTGCAATGTTCTGGATAGCATAACCACCCTCAACTTCAGTGATAGTCCAAGCAGAACCATCCTTTACATCCTGATTCTTGCCAAGGATGAAGGTAACGCCATCAGCAGCAGGCTGAGAGTTCAGATAGCAGGGATTTGAGCCCCACAAGCTGTAGTCACCACCAGCGGGAGTAATTGCGCGAAGCATATACTTACCGCCCTTGGTCTCATAATCCAACTTCCAACCGATAACGGCATTAGAAGCTGCAGTTGCCTCCTCGAGAGTACCCATTGCGCAGTTCTGAGCGCTTGAGCCGTACAGGAACTGGTCGCCAATCTTCAGAACGAGAACGGTACCATCCTCAACGTAAGACTTCAATGAAGAAAGTACGGGGACTTCCTCCAACTCGGGCTCAACAACGGGATCACCGTCAATGGTTACGAGTGAAGCTGTAACGGGGGCTTCAGACATGGCAGTGCCATTGAAGTAAGCACCGTTACCCACACACTTGATAGAACCATCGGCCTCAAATGCCCAAGTTGAACAGTTTGCACCATCCTGGTCCTTACCAAGAATAAATGTAACACCAGTTGCCTCGGGCTGTGAGTTGAGATAGCAGGGATTCTTGCCCCACAAACTGTAATCACCGCCATCAGGTGTTACTGCACGGAAAAGGTAACCTTCGTCAACCTTCTCAAGCTTGAAACCGACTACAACGTTGTCAGGTGATACTGCTTCATTTGCGTCGCCCATAGCGCAATTTTGAGCGCTCTTGCCGTAGAGATACTTATCTCCTACGCAAATAGTCAACACAGTACCATCAGCAACAGCCTTGTCAATGTCGGTGACAGGCGTTACCACTGCAGCCAAAGCATTGATCATGCTAAAGCATACAAAGGTAATGAGTGTTAAAAATTTCTTCATGATGATTGAAATTTTTGAGTTAATGAATTAAGTTAATTAAAAATTTATTTTCAGTTCTATGATAGGACAGTGGGGACACGCCAACGTACTCCTCACAACTATGAAACATGCAAAGATACATATTTTATAATAAATTTCATAAAAATATGAGAAAAAAAACGAGGAAGACGACTTTTTAACATAAAACATGGAAGAAAATACAATAAACAAGCAAAAAAAACAGGAAATTATTTATAAAATAACCTCCTGTAGTTTTTATGAAATCACATGTAGATACTGATATCTGACATGTGTCTCTGGTATGTTTGGGATACGTGCAATTATATAGTTAAACCAGCCCTTAGGAACAGGCATATGGTGGCATTCGCGATGACTAAAAGCGAATGACAATCTTCTTTCCACCTTGGATGGAAATACCTTTTTGTCCTTTCAATGACTCTTGACCTCGAAGGTTGAATGCTTTGTTTCTATTGTTCCGTTCGGCAGACAAATGAGTCATGGCTGTACAGTCATTTGTTGCGTATCTGGCACTCAACATACCACTATAATCACTTCCATCTGCACACTGAAGATTAAGGAGGGTCAGATGTACATCATTTCCTGTCAGTACCTCTGCAGGAACAGGAATAGTAAGGATGGTTGCAGTGTTGTCATCTGGGTCTGCTTCTTTCTGGATATTCTCATTTTTTACCACGCAGGTACGCTCCTCTCCATCTTGAATATAGATAAAGCAAGCACTGTCGTATGAGAGCTTGTCC
Organism: Prevotellaceae bacterium UBA1720; assembly: GCA_002317475.1. Classification (GTDB taxonomy): domain Bacteria; phylum Bacteroidota; class Bacteroidia; order Bacteroidales; family Bacteroidaceae; genus Physcousia. The sequence continues at coordinate 10,248 of DCIS01000069.1, forward strand.
TCGTCGGTCACCCAGAGTTCGATGGTTTGGTTTTTCTCGGTTAGTTTACTACCAGAAGCAGGAGTGAATTCGCAGAACACCTCGGCTGTTATCTCTTGAAAATCAAATGAATACCAGTATGAGCCTAAGCTGCCAGAACCGGAAGCATAGGCGTAGTTTCCCTTCTCGTCCATCACGCCAGTGATGCCAAGGAAAACTTCTCCATAATTGGTTCCCGAGGCAACCATATCCTGCGCCTTACGACGTTTTCCTTGCAGGTTGACAATGACAGTTTTGCCATCTTCAGATAGTGTGGGTTGAAGGCGTTCCACATAATAATCGCCGTCTGCATCCAAATCAATTGCACCGAACTTCAGCTGAGCACCGAGTTGGTCGGGCGATACTTTTCCCGAGAAATGTAGTTTTATAATTCCTTGCTCGTTGACCGTGGTATAATAGGAAAGGAATGAACCCGACGTGTTCTCTGTCGATTCAAGCATAATAGGCATATCTCCTATTACCAGATGTAGCTCCAGAAGTCCTGTACCTTGGTAAAGGATGCTGGGATCTGATGCCAATGCCAATCCCTCAAGTGAGATGGTCATCGTGTCTCCTGGAAAGGCTTTGCCTGTACTGAGAAGGTCCCATACCACATTCTTAGCATCAAACAATATGCTTCCAGTAGAAAGATTTCCCTTAATGATCTGAGTATGCTCACGCACGCTGAGCTTTGCCGACGTATAGGTGATGGATTTGTTGAAATCCAGTACGATCTGTCCACCATTCGACACTTGGTATATACCTCCTTCTACAGGTGAAGTACCCGTTAATTCAAAAGTTACCTTATCTGCCATTGTGATCTTGAACACGGTACCGTTGTTCATGATGAAGTTAGCATACATGATGTAGGTCACTCCCTCTTCTACCGTAAAATCGTAGGAGCGGCTACCATAGAGTGAGTTCAGAGTAACTTCGTACTCGTTACCATCCTCAAACATATTCTCTTGCTCAACTCTGTAGGGATACATTACGTCTACTGTCGTTGACGTACATGTAATCACACCACTACGTGGGGCCGTAAAGGTGCCAATATAGTTCTTGAAACTTGTCAGCGGATATTCCGTGTCAAGTTGCATTTCTCCAAGGTTTATTCTATCCTCTGCCCATAATGTTGCTGCGGGGAGTATGAGTGACAATATTAGTGTGATTAGGTGTTTCATTATTTCTGTAGATATTTCTTTCCGTTTTTGATGATGAGACCTTTGTACGATTTGTCAACACGAGCGCCTTGGAGATTATACAATGTCCCATTTTCTTTCTCGCAGATGGTGTCGATATTGGTTGACTTGCCGTATTTAGCAAGGGCTGCATTGATGACCTTACCGGTATTGGCATTGATCATCATTACGACAACCTTGCATTCGTTCAGGCTTTGCACATGTGAGGGTACAACTATCTCTACCTGTGCCTCGTACACTTTCCCTGCTTCAACCGTAGAGGGCAGATAACCACCTGTGCCGTTTATGGTAAGACCACTGATGTTACGTGCAACATCCTGGTGCATATAGCCTTGTACAATGCTTTGTCCGTACATGCCACCCAATCCCCATTCACCCAGATCGGGCGAGGAATAGCTAGCCATGTAGTTCTGCTGTGCCTGTTTTAGGTTATCCTCCAGAAGTACTGTAAAGAGGTTTACGGTCTGATTATCAGCATTTAGCGCATATCTTATCTCGCAGTTGGCTTTCATGGTTGCGGCTGCTTCATCGTATTCCAAACCGGAAATCTGGATGTCACATTCAGCGGGTAAAGCCATCTCATCTGCTACATAGTTTGCCCACAAGTTATCTTCTTCTGTGGGCGCGTCATTCTTGTTGAAGAAGAATCGTGTCACACCGTTGATTTCTGCTGATACAGCAGGATATCCTGTGCCACTACGGTTGATGATACCTGAGGGAGCACCCATCTGGTCAATACCCAGCAATGAAGTGTAGTTTGAAAGTCCGGTACTTAGTGGATCATTATTGTAGGTGTGGATGGAAATGGGGATAAAACTCTCTCCATAACGCTCCTGTAGTTTCTCAATGGCTAGGATTCCAAGAGGACAGTTGCCGCATGAACGACCAGTATATTCCTCCAGCACCACTCGTTTCTGAGGTTGGAAGGCCAGATTTTTGATGGAGGCATGTATTTCATTCTCTTCTCCATCTACGTTGGTGTGTACGCTGAACTGGTTCTCTTGACCGAGAATGAGGGGCAGGGATGCGTCAAATTCAAAGCGATGTCTTTCTCCAAAGGCCAGATTCAAGCCTTGTGCATTATAGCTTGAGATTGTCTTGCCATCAGCATTCTTCAAAGTAATGCTCGCTGTCTGGTACGACTTTTTCTTGTTATTGCCTATCAACGTTCCCTTAATCTTTATGCTCTCCTGATTGACGACGCTTTCCTCAAACTCCAATGCGGTGAGGTAGTTCATGTCATGACGAACCATCAGCGAATCCATGAAGATGGCACTCTGATTGCTGTTCTGGTTGACGAAGGCAATATAGATGTTCTTCTCGGCAAACTGTGCCAGGGAGATGTTGTTGTGACGCCAGTCACCAGCGAGCACTTCTTCCTTTGTTCCGGGACTTTGTACTTCATCCAGGATGACAACACCTTCAGTCTTCATCTGATCGATGATATCTTTGGTAAGGGTGTTGTAAACATTGTTGCTTTCCCACACCACAACCTTCAGTACGTCTTTCTTGTTGGATAAGTAGCTTTGGCTGAGGAACTGCAGCGAACAGAGCATATCGGGAATATACATTTGTGGAATGACGAGCCAATCGTCACTCTGACCAGAGGGTGAATACATGGAATGGGAGGTTGCCATACGATCGTCGCTTGCTTCATCATCACGAACCAATCCCCATGCCATACCTTGCTGGAAGTCCCAGTTCACCATTTCCGACGTGGGCACATTTTGGTCACCACACCACTGCATGAAATCACCGAGACCATTGTCGAAATTATTGGAGAAGAGTATGGTGTCATTGGCACTAATCTCGCGTACATAGTTGCCAAGATAGTGGATGGTGATAGCGTCGTTGGGGTTATTGCCTGCCACATCCGTGACGGCTCCCTCTGCTACCTCCACACGATAGGTGCTTCCATCGAAAAGATACTGAAGCGTACTAGGATAGAGAGCCAGTTTGTTCTCACTTTTGGCAAGAGTTAGTGAGCAGAAAGCTTCCTTCTCATCGTTGCGGAACAGTTTGGCGTATGCCGTGTCAGTAATGGCAATCTCTGTGTCAAAGGTGAGCATGACTGGACTGGTGGAATAGTCGATGTGTGAGAAGGCTGTTCCTTCGGCAGGATAGGCACTAATCATCTTTACAGCTTTGTCTGCTCGTCCATTGTAGGCAATTCGTATGTCGCTGTTTGTCTGACTGTTATCACCTTCCATGGCAATGGTGCCAGCAGGAATGTATAGGGTGTAGTGCTGGCCTTCTCCTAATGCTCCTTTGCGGAAACGTATACTCAGCGTCTTGCCTTCTGTCGTGAAGCCTACGGAGTTGTAAACTACATTGCCGTTTGCATCCAGAATCTGAGCACTGGTGCTTGCCCCTAAGGCTTTGATATTGCGGTCAAAAGTCACCTTGATATTCTTCAGATTGGAGATCTCTGCTCCAGGGGCAGGTTGGATATTGAAGGTTCCTAATAACTTGACACCTTCACCCAGCATACTGATCTTTTCTGGGATATCCACCACATAACTGCAATAGGGATCAGGGAAGGACACCAGTCGTTTGCCGTCATTGCTGATACAGTTGACGGTTCCAGTGTTACTGAAGGTTGTCTCGGCCTTGATTGTAGTATTGTATTTCTGTTGCAGGATCTCGGCAAAGGAGAACCAGTAACTACCCGTTCGTACACTCCATTCACGTACGGGAGTTGCCTCAGGGGTGACATCAATCACAGCACCGTCGTTGCTGACAGCAGCTCCATACGAGTCAGATACTGCAGTTTCGTCGTATGCTGTAAATACCTTGTTCTGTACATCATACAGGAATGGAATCTTGTATTCGTCAGCATAGTCTGCACCTTCTATATCGTGTGTTATGTGCGCAGAACCGGTGACGTAAGCACCATTGTTGCTCATATAGGCACTCATAATAACCGTCAGGTCATTGCAGAGGGGTATCCATGGTGAACGGGGTAGGGGAATAAAACCGATGGTTTGATAACTTTCCTCCGTTCTGTTGTATACAAAGTAGAAACAGCCACCCAGGTCGATACTGGTTGGCAGGTAACTGTATGACATACATCCCAGGATATAGTTTCCGTCACCTGATATCTGTCGGAAATCCATTTGTCCCTTGTCTTGGTGAGCCATGTCTGCTTCGGGTAATCCGTTCAGGGTCACCAGTTTTCCTGTCGTAATGTCCCAAAGGGCGGGAATACTGCTTAGTCCATCTGCATAATAAAGGGTACCTGCTGCCCACTTGCCATCAGCCGAGATACTGACGGCATTACCATAGATATATGGGGAACTGGTTTCCAAGGCAATCCACTCCCCACTTGCTACCATGTAGCATGAGGGTATGGAACTTACATGTCCTACAATGATCTGTCCGTCATCGCTCACATCGTAGGCTTTCTCTGCCTTCTTCTCTGAACTGATGATTTTGGTTTCTTTCGTGTCCAGGTTGATCAGTCGGGCCTCTGAGCCCTCACCTCCACAAGCTACGGCCCATGTGCCGTTGTCGCTCATGCCTTGTATGATGGATTCATCCTCAAACTGATAAGTCTGAAACACAGGTTTCTGTGCCTGGATTGTAGTCAGACACAGTAATCCCAGTATTAGCGCATATGCGAATCGCTTCATCAATTATTGTTGAATATATTTTCTTCCGTTCTTGATAATCAATCCCTTGAAACCTGCACCTACACGTTGACCGGAGAGGTTGTAGCTGTTTTCGAGGGTCTTGAGAATGGGAGTTTCCATAATCTCCTCAATGGCTGTTTCATCACCAATGGTATTCTTGGCGGCATTGACAATTTTACCTGTACTCTTGTCGATGACCAATGCTACGATATATACCTGGTCATAGTGGATGGCATTGACCAACAGGGTACTTGTAGGTATGCTTATCGCACATTCACTTTGAACGGGCTTGTTGGCGCTCAGTGTACCTAAGGTCTTTGCCTTGTTTATTCCGTTTGTGAACGAACTTGCCAAAGCTACATCGTTGAATACCCATCCAGAGAAGGAAGACTGTCCGAATTCGCCTCCGAAAGCAAATTTCTGCAAGTCATCTTCTACTTGATTAGCAGCATACTGGTAATAATAATTTGACTGCTTCCAAGCTGAAGAGGAACCTTTCAATCCATCTGCCACCAGCACGTATTCAATGTCGTATGTATGACCGTCTGAAAGAGCCTCTACGTTGGCATATCCAGTTACGGACTTCTTGTCCTTGCTCCACATACCACTTACTTCTACACCTACTGGGGCAACCTTGTTCAATGCTTCGGCGAAGTCTGCACGGATATCGTTTGCCGAACCATAATAGGGATCCATCTCGTCTCCACGCTCGATCATGCATGAGGGTGCGCCACTGAAATTCAGTTTCTTGTAATTGTTTGTTGCAATGGCCATTGCATCACGACTGTTGGATGAATACTGATGTAGGGCAATGCCAACGAAGGAGTCACCATATTTGGCACGCAGGTTCTCCATTCCTTGCATGCCTCGTGGGCACCAACCACATCCAGTACCGGTATATTCCTCAACAGCTACTCGGTGGGGGAAGAGTTTGTTCACGGTGATCAACTTGCCTATGGCAGGTTCCTCTGTTGAAGTGTTAGCCTGACCATTTATCTTGGTGATGGTGATGGTGACTTCTTCTGTAGTAGTATTGCTATTGGCATCAATGGGTATGTTGACGCTACCAATACCTACCAAGGCATTGATAGGCTTACTGAGATTGATGTGTTTCTCTGCGCTGGTTACACCATTGCGTGTGATGGTGTAATCCAGTTGGGTTGCACTTACAGTACCTGTATTTTGTACGCCCATCTCTATCTTGCCCGATTTACCTTTCAGCAGATAGGTGTCTTCAAAGTCGAAGGCGATCATGCTGTTTTGGGCAAACTCCTTCTCGACAATGGCTTGTGCGCAAAGGTTGCCATAGCTGCTCAAACCGACGTTGTAGTATCCTGTTCCACTCCCCAGATCGCCATAGATATAGCTTTCGCAGATATAGCCTTCCTCTGAGACAGAGAGGGGTTTGTTTGTACTTGTCTGCTCATAGTCGTAACCAATACAGATTCCAGACAAACCACTTAAATCCAGTTTTACGGGTTTATCGAACATCACTTCATTCCATCCGGCTTTTGAGGATGTGACGCGTGCCACGGCAAGGGTGTCCTCCTTTGACTGGTTGTATTTCAGGACGAAGCATTTGGTGGTGTTGCAAGGCTCTGCAACAGCAAAACGCATACCTACCACCTTTCCACCATCATAGGCAGTTAACAATCCTGCGGGAATGTCTGCTACGATGCTATAGGTTCCAGGGTAACCTGTTAGTCCTAAACCACTTTCCGAGTGGTCGTCGCTGGTGTATGCACCCATATACTGTCTGCTGGTTTGGGCAAAGGAAATGGTCGAGAGCAACATAGTTGCCAAGCAGAGAATGTACTTTTTCATCTTGTATACCTTAATTATATTATTTATGCCAAAGGTGGGTATTGGTAATATCCCACCCTTGAGAGAGGATAAACACATATCCTCCTAACAATGTTTCTTGTCTCTTTTATTTAATGATACGCTTCTTTACGCTACCATCTGCGTAGCGAATAAGGTTGATACCCTTTTTCAAAGCATTGATCTTGTTGCCTGTCATATCAAAGATGGCCACAATCTTCTTGCTTGCGTTCAATGCTGTTACATTAGCAGGATCAGCATATACGAAGTTTACCTTCAAGGTGTTGCCTGTGCTGAGCTTGAATTCCACGGTGCAGGTGCCATACTGACCTTCTCCATCAATCACCCATTCGGTGTTGGTAATAGCAGTGGTGGTGTTTGCGTCAATCTTCAGGTTGGCGAGGTTGATGGTCGCGGGCTTCATGGCATTCTTACATGTGCTGCCGAAGCAGCATGCAAAACTACCATTTGGCAAAGTGCTAACCACAGCGTCCATGGTGAAAGTCAACGATTTGCTTGTGGTATTCTTGACGCTGATGCCTTCCAAGCTTATCTGGAATTCATCCCAGTCATTTACTTCTGCCTTGTCCATGGTGATGGTAGCACCATTGGCCAGTTCCTTTCCGTTGGCATCAACAAACACCAACTGTGCTGTGGTGGTGAGGGAGCACAGCATCACTCCCAATACGAGTAGTAATTTCTTCATATTTGATGTTGTTTATTTCTTGATTTTCTTGATAATGGCCTGACTCACACCGTTGTCACTATAGGTGAAGGCAACGATGGCACAATTCTCAGCTACGTATTTCTCGTTCAGCACAAATGTCCGATGAAGAGGCAGAGGAGTTTCTGTAAAGGTGATGTCCTCACCCCAATCGCCGTTGATAGCTTCGCGAAGCACGTGATTATGAACGTATTGCTTGTTGGTGCTTCCATCGGGCTGTTTCTGGGCAGCCACAATGCCATCCTCTATGACCCAAATCTGCAATTTCTCCTTGACGCCTACTTTGCCAAGGGCTGAGATGTCAATGCTGACCTCACGTTTGGTGTCATCGTATGATGTACTCAGGTCCAATGAAACGTCAGTGGTTTTCTTCAACTCATTGGATACTACACTTGCCCATTGACTATATTCGTCATTGGCAGCACCACGGTTGATCTTGGCCACGGGTTGTCCTTGTGTGTCTGAGAACCAATGGTTCCAGTAGGTCTGGCCCAGGTCGGTCATCAATCCACTGGCTAATCCGAAGGGACCGCAATGAATGGCTACGGCAATAACCGTTTCCTCACCGTAAGCCTCTTGTATATCGTGTATTGCGTTGGTGGCGTTGGGGCAGTTCACGCATTTCTGACCCGTGAAATCCTCAATCAGCACCGTACGGTTCACTTCTGCAGGTTCCACATAGATCAAGCGCTCGTCCTCGGCAATGTTACTGCACGAACCAGCAAACATTGCACCTAGAACCATGGCCAGCATGCCTATCTTATATCTTGCTCTCATTTTCTTTAGAAATTGTAGTTGTAGGAGATGCGCAATCCCTTGCTTGCTGGGATATAGCGGCATACACCACCATTACAGTTGTAGCCCGAACGTGTACGTCCATAACTCAGCTGGATGCGATGACTCTTGATGTTTCCTGTGACAGAGAAGTTGTAGTAGTGCTTCACGTCACCATATTCACCTGCTGTAGGTTCGCAACGTCCTATCTGGTCGCTGATAGTGAACATGAAGTAGGGGGCTACCGACAGTTCCAGAAGGCCAAAGAGCCAGTCTCCACTCTCATGTGCGGTATGCAAGTATTGTAGCTCATCACGTAGTGTAACCTTTTTGTTGACTTTTGCTTTGTGCTCAAATACAAAAATGTGACTGTTGATCATGCCACCTTCCTTCTGTATGATATCCTTGTTGTAGCTCTGGTACATATACATGGCATGAAATTCCAGATCCTTGTTCACCTTCTGTTCGTACATGAAATCCAGATCCTGATAGTACTTGTCACCATTCCTGAAGAAAGTTGACTTGTATCCGTCTGTGCCTGCTATACCGGCATCTGTGACGTTTCCTCGTGAATTACTTAGTCCGTTCACACGACTATAGTTCATCTTGAACTTTGGAGCATAGCGCCCCTTGATCTTGTAGGCAGCACTGGCTTGATAGGCCCATTCGCCCTCTGTCTGTGTAGCATATGGGTAAAGGGCAGCAAGGGCGTAGGTCTGGTCAACGGTGAAGGCGGGTAGGTGGTTTACATAGCTCGACTTGCTTGAGGGGTGCTCTGTGCGTACACTTCGGAAACCCATGTTTTCGCTACGTTTGGCCTGTGCTAACAACGAAAGACCCTTCCCTGCATAGGTAAGAGAAAGCAATTCGGCGTGGCCATTGCCATAGATGTAGTTGTTCAGGGCATTGGGGTCCTGACTCTTGAAGGCATACTCTCCCAGTACCGAGAAACCGTTCTTCTGGAATCTCACACGTCCGTCAAAGGCATTCACATATTCGGGCAGGTTCAGCTTGTGCGTGGGATTGGTCATCACTATGTCATCAGCCTTCTCGTATTTGTTTACCCAGGAGGCACCTAGCGAGAGTACCGTTCCGTTCTCCTGCCATTTCTGTATGTAGTTCTCCAAGCCAAACTCAACGTCAGCACCAGATATCAGTGAGTGGTTCAGTTTCCAGTAGTTGCGTTGCATACCCGAAAGCACCTTCACAGTCAATCCGTTGATGGGGTTTACGGCAACGTGTGCTCCCAAGAGCGAGTTGTCAATTCCCAAGGTACGCTCCTCGTAGCTGCGAAGGATGAATCCCGAGCCGAACTGTTCGTAGAAGTTTCCGAGCGTGATGTCTGCCTTCTTCAGCTTGCCCTTGACCCAGATATTGGGGAGTCCCCATCCTTTGAAGTCGTTGTGCTCGTCCATGAATCCGGGCATGGGCCATTGAGTCAGCTCAAAGCGTGCTCCAGCATCAATGTACTTGCTTTGCAGGTTCACGTTGGCGTAGGTGTTGGTCAGGAAGTACTTGTTGTCGTACTCCGATGTGCCGATGCTCGCATCCTGCTCGGGTGCCACCATCATGTCGCTCTGGATACTTCCGCTCACGGTCACTTGTTTGTCCTGGGCGAAAATTCCTGTTAACCAGCTACATGCAGCAATTACCAGTAGTATCTTTTTCTTCATTAATTTTGTCTTGTTGCCTCGTTGACTTGTTGTCTTGTTGACTTATTGACTTATTGTCTTGTTGATCCGTTGTCTCGTTGTCTGTCTCCCCCTGAAGGGGGTTGGGGGGCTATTTCTTGACCAGCTCTCTTACTTTCTCGATCAACTCTTCCTCTGCACCATCGGTATAGCCATTGTGCTTATACACGATTTTGCCATTACCATCAAGGATGAGGGTATAGGGGATCATCTGAATACCCAAGGCACGCTTCAAGTCACCATTAGGGTCGAGCAGAACAGTCTCCCAGGGCCACTCGTTCTCGCTTACCAGCGGAGCAACCTTGTGGATGTTCTGTGCCTGGTCGATGGAGATAGCCACCAGTTTCACGCCAGTCTCTTTCTGCCAGTCCTCGTACACCTCGGCTATGGCACTAAGCTCACGGTTGCAAGGTTTGCACCAAGTGGCAAAAAAGTCGATGATGATGGGCTTGCCGTCATTACGCAGGGTGTCTGTCTTGATGGTCTTACCCTCTATGGTCTTCAGGGTAACAGCAGGCATCTGAGCCATTGCAGTTGTGCTTACTCCAAGGAGGAGGCAACATGCCAGGAAAAATGATTTCATCTTGCTATAATTGTTTTGGTTTATTATTGGTTGGGCAAACTAAACATCGCGTATGTTAGTGTGCGCGAACATTTAAATATGCATAATTTCGTGCAAAGATAAGAAAAAATCCCGTTAGTTCCAAGAAAATGGAATTATTTCAACATAACACTGTTCAAAAATCAAAAATCCGTTGATAAATGCATCATGTTGAGATGTCATGTGTCATGTTGAGATGTCATGTGCCATACGTACAAACACCGTATAAACAACGTACAGACACCGTACGTTTACGTAGGCT
>DCIS01000163.1:0-368 GCA_002317475.1 Prevotellaceae bacterium UBA1720
TGACACGTGAGGAGATCAACCACTCGGTAGTAAAGAAGTTCCTCTCCCTTCTGGACGAATACATTGCAGAGAAAGCCGAGCGCGAAGGTCTCCCATCCGTTGCCTACTTTGCCGACAAATGCTGCCTCTCAACCGGCTACTTCGGTACACTCGTCAAGACCGAAACAGGACGTACCGCAAAGGATATCATCAATGACCGACTGCTTGCTAAGGCGAAGGAGTTACTGCAATCAGACACTCTGAGCATCACCCAAGTCAGCCAACGCTTAGGTTTTGAATATCCCCAGCACTTCGTACGCTTCTTCAAATCACTCACAGGAAAAACTCCCGCACAATGGAGGGTGGCATAAATAACAATCAAACGATAA
>DCIS01000163.1:496-5258 GCA_002317475.1 Prevotellaceae bacterium UBA1720
TCGCTGCGTGGCAAGAACATTCAGTTCTGCCGAGGTTGCTTGGCATGTGCTGCTAATAGTACTGCAGAGGCATTCAACAAGGGCGAAGGCGGCAAGGTGTGCGTCATCAAGAACGATGATGTGGCAGAGATAATCCAGAAGATGCACGATGCTGATGTAATCTGTTGGGCAACACCTATTTATTATTATGAGATGAGTGGACAGATGAAGACACTCATCGACCGCGGCAATCCACTTTACCGTTCAGATTACCATTTCCGCGACATCTACATGCTCTCTGCAGCTGCAGAGGATGAGCCGGAAGTTCCAGAACGTGCCGTAGCAGGTCTGACAGGTTGGATTGACTGTTTCGAGAATGCTCAGCTCAAAGGCACCGTCTTTGCCGGTGGTGTTACTTCTATGGGCGAGATAGAAGGTCATCCTGCGTTGCAGAAGGCTTACGAGATGGGAAAGAAGGTGTGATATTCCTCATAACAGATTAGAATCGGCTCAAATATCGAGTGTTTTAACGATTTTTAGGCTCATTATGAGCCGATACTTAAGGAATTATCATTAATTTTGCACCGATTTCTCTAAAGATAATAAACGTACAGCACGCATCACAAGCAATGCCATCATGATTGCCAACGGCTATTGCCCATTGAGTTTCCGTTCAGTTGATTCCATCGACTACAAGAAGGCAATGCTTATCTTCTACGAGCAAAACAATCTCTATGCCTTCAAGCAGATTTTCATTGAGCAGTTTGAATTTGCTGTGAGGGAGTATTTTTAAGAAAGTCAAAATAGTTTAAACTCAAATTTGTAACCGTCTGAAATGACCATTGCCAACCACGTGTGGAGTACAACCTCACACCACGTGCTTACTCCTTCCTACCTCTTGACGAGAACATGATAGCATGGGAAAAGACCCACATGGTGGAGATTATTGATGATAGGGAGAAGAATAACTTATAACAGACAAGTTTATATGCAGATACTTCTCGCTAACGCAAAGACAATGCATTCGACATGCTCTGGGCAGGCTATGCTCAATACAGGCTCTGAGGAACTATACCCTCATTTTATAAGACATTGAAAACATGATTAAGCTATTGATGGTATTTATAGGAGGCGGTGTGGGTAGTGTGTTGCGCTATCTCATCAGTGAGTGCACGCGGGGATGGAGCAGTGCTTCGGGTTTTCCCGTTGGCACATTGCTTTGTAACATCGCCGGTTGTTTCCTCATTGGGTTATTAACGGGTATGGTAACACGCATGGGATGGAGCACAGAGGTTCGGCTGTTGCTCACCGTTGGTCTTTGCGGTGGTTTCACCACCTTCAGTACATTCTCCAACGAAGGCTTGTCGATGCTCCAGACTGGCCAATATCTGCAATATGCACTTTACACATCACTGAGCATCGGTCTTGGACTCTTGGCGGTATGGTCTGCCATTGCCCTTCAACATTAAAAAGAAATATGTATCAGAAGTTTATCATAAACCAGGACGGTGTGCTTAAGTTTGGCACGGTCTTCATGCACAAGGACTTGTTAGTACCTGGCGAGAAGTGCATCTACGGTGGAGGACTGTGGCGTATTGACGACAGCAGAGGAGCCATCGTACTTTATGGTCGTTCCTTCGACTTTGGCGTACCTGACTTTGACTACGTGAAGCACGTTGATTGGTCGGGCGTTGGTGGTAATCCACATCCCCTACTCTATCTGCCACATTGGCCAGACGAGGATATTGTTGAACCTGTATTTTTTTGAAAAATGATCAGACAGTGCTTTATTATTTTCGGTTGTCTGGCCGTCGGTGAACTCATCGTTTGGCTTACAGGCATTACCATTCCCAGCAGTATCATTGGCATGTTGCTGTTGACGGCTCTGCTCCAGACAAAAGTGATTAAACTGGAGTGGGTAAAGGGTATGAGTGACTTTCTCATCTCCAACCTTGGCTTTTTCTTCGTACCACCAGGTGTAGCGCTAATGTTGTATTTCGACATCATCAAAGCCGAGCTGCTACCCATTGTGGTAGCAACGGTGGTAAGCACCATTATTGTACTGATTGTGACCGGTTGGACATACCAAATCATGAAGCGTCATGGAGATAATAGAGAATAACATCGTACCTGTGCTGAGCAAGGTCGAAGTACTGCTGGCAGTGACCTTTGGCATCTATTATGCCGCACGTCAGTTTCAGAAATGGACAGGATGGGTCGTGCTGAATCCTATCCTCGTAACCATTGCATTGCTTATACTTTTGCTGAAAGTTACCGGTGTAAGCTACGAAACCTATCAGGAAGGAGGGCGCTACATCGAGTTCTGGTTGAAGCCAGCCATCGTAGCACTTGGGGTTCCGCTCTATCAGCACCTCGGACAGATACGCCGTCAGTTCCTCCCTATCTTCCTTTCTCAATTGGTAGGATGTATCGTTGGAGTGTTGAGCGTAGTCATCATTGCCAAACTGATGGGAGCATCTGAGGAGATCATCATCTCGCTGGCTCCCAAATCGGTCACCACTCCCATTGCTATGGAGGTTTGTAAATCGACAGGTGGTATTCCATCACTGACAGCCGCCATCGTAGTGTGCGTCGGACTGTTTGGTGCAGTCTTCGGTTTCAAGGTGTTGGAGGTGTGGCATGTCAAGAACCCCTATTCGCAAGGACTCAGCATGGGAACAGCCTCACATGCCGTCGGCACATCACGTGCCATGGAGAAAGGCGAGACATTCGGTGCATACGCCTCCCTGGGGCTCATCATCAATGGTGTACTGACTGCCATACTGACGCCTTTGATTCTACAGATATTGCTATAATTTACAAATGAAAGTCATTTCAATCATAGAGAACACCAGTAGGAAAGGATTGCCTGTCGAGCATGGATTGAGCCTATATATCCAATTGAATAACGGTCATACTGTTCTGTTCGACATGGGACAGAGTGCCATGTTTGCTGATAATGCCAGAGAGTTGGGATTGTCTGTAGAAGATGTTGACACAGGAATCATTTCTCATGGACATTATGACCATGGTGGAGGACTCGCAGCTTTCCTTGAGTTAAACTGCAAGGCCAAGGTTTATATCCACAAAATGGCATTTGAGGGACATTACTCTCTTAAGGAAACTGGTCTGAGGTATATTGGCATAGACCCTAATCTGAAGGGAAACGAAAGGGTTGTGCTTTGTGAGGAGCAGACAACCGTTGCTGATGTCGGGATCCTGTTTGCAGGAGTTGATGGCAATGTATGCAGACCATTTGGTAATAGATTGTTGTTCAAAGCCTCTCCCCTCGGGGTAGCTTCGACTGAACCTGTCGTAGCAGGCTTTTGTCTAGAGACAAAATGCAGGGCCATCAACGATGACTTCTGTCATGAGCAGAACCTGATTATCGAGGAAGGCGGCAATACGATTCTGTTTGCCGGATGCGCACACAATGGCATTGTCAACATCATCAATAAGGCAAAGGAGATTCTCGGTCACTACCCTACGCATGTTCTTGCAGGTATGCATCTTGTTAAGAGTGGGCTGGACGAGAAAACTGAAAACGCATTCATTGCCAATCTTGCAAATGAACTGCTTAGCATTGAAGGATGCAAGTATTACACCATGCACTGCACAGGCATTGAGCAGCATGAAAAACTTAAGGCAATAATGAAGGATAGGATTGAATACCTGTCATGTGGAGATTCAATAATAGTATAATCGAGACTTTCGATTGCCTATTTGATACAATGTATTGTGTGCTTACGATAAATGAATTACCTTTGCAAAGCGAATGATTTAAAAGATAAGGTATGGAAAAGTTTAAGGAGATTATTGATAGCGATGGGCTGACACTCGTTGACTTCTTTGCAACCTGGTGTGGACCTTGCAAAACTATGCACCCCGTTTTGGAACAGCTCAAGAGCGAGTTGGGTGACATGATTCGCATCATCAAACTGGATGTTGACAAGAATGAGGCGTTGTCTATGCAGTACCGCATTCAGTCAGTTCCGACACTGATGCTGTTCCGTGGTGGCGAAATACTCTGGCGTCAAAGCGGAGCGCTGAGACTCTCAGATTTGAAAGCAGTTGTTAGTCAGTATTCATAATTCTGTTATTCATGGAGAGTGTTTGGTTTTGTGCTGCCGGACTATGTCTTGCAACCATTGTTGGAGCAATTCTTGGATTTCTGTTCAAGGAACTGCCACATAAGTGGAACGACACGATACTTGGTTATTGTGCCGGTATCATGTTAGCAGCATCAACACTTGGATTGATTGTACCTGCCTTTGAAGCCCCCCTCCAACTCCCCCGAGGGGGAGAGACTTTGCAATCTGCTTTGATTGCAATGAGTGTTATTGTTGGTGCACTGTTCCTAAACGTGCTTGACCTTGTCACGCCTCACCTACATCACATAACAGGTCTTGATCCCGAATTTTACAATTACATTCCCTGCAGATATGAAAATAAACGAGTAAAAACTGTTAATTATAAATCACATTACTCGCTAACGCGTTAGTTTCTTTCTTAACAAGGAGCTAACGCGTTAATTTTATATACCATTAAAAACTAACATTTTTTTTTATATAAACAATATTGTTTTTTAGTAAGTTTGCATCGCTTTCTGGAAAGGCATAACAGAAAGTGCTGCGAACCACTCTATTGCGCGCTACTAGTGGAAACAGCCAGTGTTAAACGGGTTTGCCACCCCAAAATAAATAAAAAAATGAAAAATAAAAGAAAGGTTAGCGTGGTAAATGTAGACGCCACTTCTGGTAAGTGTAAATAGTAATTGAAAAGT
>DCIS01000134.1:0-1206 GCA_002317475.1 Prevotellaceae bacterium UBA1720
GAATTCGTTCCCGGTACTGACTCATGGATCAGTTTTGGACTGATGAAAGCCCAGATGAACCTGCATGGCAAGAGTATACCACAACCTCAGGATCAACGCTATAACATGAATATGTTCTTCAGCGACTATTTCCCTGGTACCACTCGCTGGAAGATGAATTTGAAGGCAAGTTTTGCTGATGGTCTGCCCTTTGGTCCGCCACATACTGGTATTGAAGAGAAGGCATTTCGTGCCCCTGCCTATAAGCGTGTGGATATCGGTATGAACTATAGATTGCTTGACAACGAAGATCGTCATCTTTCCCGCTTCAATGCCGTCAAGAACATTTGGTTGGGGCTAGATTGCTTCAATATCTTTGGTTTCGCCAATGTCAGTGGCTATTACTGGGTGACCGATGTTACCAATCACCAGTATGCCGTTCCTAATTACCTCACAGGGCGTCAGCTCAATGGACGCATCCTGATTGAATTCTAAAGATTATTACTTCGGTAACCTAGAAACACCTACTCTTGTACAAGAGAATTCATGCGTGCCAGGTACTTGCCAATGATGTCAAATTCCAGGTTCACACGACTACCGATTTGGAAGCAGTGGAAGTTAGTATGCTCATAGGTGTAAGGAATGATACACACCTGGAAACTATCCTCCGTTGGATTGCATACGGTAAGACTTACACCATTGACAGTCACACTGCCCTTGTCCACGGTGAAATATCCGCGTTTGGCCATTTCACGATCAAAGCGATAGCGGAATGTATACTGATGGCTACCCTCTTGATCTTCAATGGCTATACATTCTGCAGTCTGATCCACATGACCTTGTACGATATGGCCATCCAGCCTTCCATTCATCATCATCGAACGCTCCACATTTACCTCGTCGCCAACTTTTAGATCACCGAGGTTAGAGCGAAGCAAGGTCTCGCGCATGGCCGTAACCGTATACTCCTCCCCGTTCAATTTTACTACGGTAAGGCACACTCCGTTATGTGCTATACTCTGATCAA
The DNA here is from genome assembly GCA_002317475.1 of Prevotellaceae bacterium UBA1720. Taxonomy (GTDB): domain Bacteria; phylum Bacteroidota; class Bacteroidia; order Bacteroidales; family Bacteroidaceae; genus Physcousia. The sequence continues at coordinate 1,007 of DCIS01000134.1, forward strand.
TACCCAGTTCGCTGGTAAAACTGCAACGAAGGGTAAGGTGTACATTATCCAAATCATGCTCGATAGCCGTAACCACTGCGGTTTCTTCTACAATACCTGAAAACATATTCCTAATTCTTTTATATTCTTCTTATTCAACTTTCGATTGTTATGCTTACTTCATACGTACAAACACCGTACAAACACCGTAAATCTACGTA
>DCIS01000134.1:1272-2557 GCA_002317475.1 Prevotellaceae bacterium UBA1720
TCTTATGTCTTAATATTCATTGCAAAGGTAGGCAAATTTTACGGAAAAATGTGAATAAAGTAAAAAAAAGAAAGAAAAGTGGAGATTAAAATATCAGATTCTAATATTTAATAGTTACCTTTGCAATGAATTTGATATAAAGCCACATTTACATCATTCATCCATAGATTGTAGAAACACTTTCAAAAGGTATAACAATGAAATTAAAAAGATTGGCAACCATTTTGCTATCAGGATTCACTACTTTGCCCCTTATAGCACAAACGGAAGGGGCATGGTCATTGCAGGACTGTCTGAAATATGCCCTTGAAAACAACATTCAAGTACAGAAAGGTGCTGTGACAGCTGAACAGGGCGAAGTAAGCCTGAAACAGCAGAAGGCACAATTGCTCCCTACACTTAGTTTCAGTACGAACCATAGTGTTGGCTATCGTCCTTTCCAGGAGAGCACTATCATCGTACAGAATGGACAGGCTACCAACACATCTAACAAGGTAACCTATCAGGGTTCTTATAATTTGTCTGCATCATGGACTGTTTGGAATGGTGGCATCAACAGGATGAACATTGAATCGCAAGAGTTGAGTAACGAAATAACTGATTTGAGCAATGAGCAGACCGAATTGAGTCTGCAGGAACAGATTGCCAACCTTTATGTTACGATTCTTTACACTACCGAGGCAAAAAAGGTGGCAGACCAATTGGCCGAGACTGCCAAAGTCCAGTGGGAACGTGCCAAGGAGATGATGGAACAGGGTCAGATGGCTAAGGCTGAGGTGGCGCGCCTTGAAGCTCAATACAACAGTGCAAAATATGACGTAGTAAGCAGCGAGACACAGATAGCCAACTACAAGCGCCAGATGAAGTCACTGCTGCAGATCGACCTCAACAAGTCCTTTGACGTTGCTGGTACTATACCCACGCATGAGCAGGTTGTCACCTTGATACCCTCTGCTCAGCAGGTGTATGAATACGCCTTGGCTACTCGTCCCGAGATTAAATCGGCAGAGAAAAACATCGATGCCGCTAACCTACAGCAGCGCATTGCCAAGGCTGGTTACCTCCCCACTGTAAGCATGAGCGCGGGTATGAGTGACAGTCACTATAGTGCTGCACAAACAAACGCAGGTAAACAAATGAAGACCAACCTCAACGGAAGTGTTGGCGTATCAGTAAGTGTTCCCATCTTCGACCAGCGTCGCAACAAGAGTGCTGTTGAAAAGGCTAAGTTGCAGCATACCACAAGCCAACTCGACCTGGTGGACAAGAAGAACTCACTGAGCAG
>DCIS01000058.1:0-23020 GCA_002317475.1 Prevotellaceae bacterium UBA1720
ACAGACTTCCCAAGTCGTTCATGGCAGAGAATACAGTCTTTCTTCTGCTTACCGCATTGATACACAATTTCTACCAAACCATTATGAGCAGGCTTGACACCAAGGCCTTTGGACTTAAGAAAACAAGTCGCATAAAGGCTTTCGTCTTCAGATTCATCTCCGTACCAGCCAAGTGGATTATGACTGCAAGGCGATATGTGCTGAATATCTACACGGAGAACGGCGCTTATGTCAAGCTACAAGAACTACCGAAAAAAGGGAGGTAAGGTAGGACGAAAGAAGGGAAGCACAAAAACCAGGGAGCAACTGGAGGAAGAATACAAGCAGGTTTTGAAGGAACTGCGAAGAGGAACGAGCATTTCCAGAACAGCAAAGCTCTGTGACACCTCTACAGCAACAGTTGCCCGACTCAAAAAGAAATTTGGAATACAAAGAATGAGAGGACACAAGTCTATGACCTGCATCCTCTCAGTGTTGTAATATCCTTTGACCTATATCATCAATTTTCCCAAAAATGAAGATTTTTCGACCGTTTTTGATGAAGTGAAGAAAAAAACGCCCTAACTTTGCACCGTCGAAAGACAAGATTGTTTTTAAGGTATTATTTAAATTTTAGTGTTATGGCAAAGCATGTTAGAAAGTATGTAAAGAAGGCTGTTAAGAGCTATTGCAAAAACAAATATGAGTTCTATAAGCCATGTTATGATGCGGGTGTTAACCCATTCATCCCATTCGTCTAATTGAAATTATTAATTTATAAATAAAAGTGAGGGTGTATCAAAAGTCAGAAAAGCAAAAATGTCGCTGACATTTTGATACTTATATCAAGTAAACAAGCCGTTTTAGAGCTGTAAACAATGGTCTTTCCACGTTAATCTGCTCTAAAACGGCTATTTTTCGTTAGTTTTCCAAAGTCAACTGACATTTTGATAGTACAAATTTCGTCTAACTGACTTTTGATACACCCTCATGTTTTATCTAAGACAGAATAGCCGTTGCTTAGCAAGCTAACTCAACCACCTTGTTTACAGCATCCTGTATACCATCGGGGTTCTTACCACCAGCAGTAGCGAAGTGGGGCTGACCGCCACCACCACCCTGGATGAGTTTGGCAGCCTCGCGAACGAGTTGACCAGCAGCCTTTCCTGCAGCCACAAGGTCGTCGGTGAGGGCAACGGTGAGCGAAGGTTTTCCACCATCCACACCACCGATGACAATCAGTGTGTTCTCGGCGAACTGTGCACGGAGCTGGAAGGCCATATCCTTGGCAGCCTGGGCATCAACGGGAGCCACACCGGCAATAACCTTGATACCATTCTTCTCGTATGCCTTCTCTGCCCATTCCTTCTTAATCTCAGCCACCTTCTGAGCCTTGAACTCGTCGATCTGCTTCTTCAATTCGGCATTCTCACCGATAGCCTTTTCAATGGTAGCCTTGAGGTCGGGAGCATTGTTGAAGAGTGCCTTGAGGTCGCCTACAAGGTCCTGAAGCTTGTCCATTGCCTCCTCGACAGCCTTACCGGTGATAGCCTCGATACGACGCACACCTGCAGCTACGCTGCTCTCTGAAACAATGCGAACCATACCCAGGCGACCCGTGCTGCTGGCATGACAACCACCACAGAACTCAACACTGGTACCAAACTGTACGACACGTACCTTGTCGCCATACTTCTCGCCAAAGAGGGCAATAGCACCGAGCTTCTTAGCCTCCTCGATGGGTGTGTCACGGTGCTCCTGCAGGGGAATGTCCTGACGAATCTTCTCGTTGACGATATGCTCCACCTGGCGCAACTGCTCAGCAGTAACCTTCTCAAAATGAGAGAAGTCAAAGCGCAGATAATCAGGTGTTACCAACGAACCTTTCTGCTCCACATGACTGCCAAGAACCTCGCGCAGCGCCTCATCCAACAAGTGGGTACAGGTATGATTAGCCTCGATGGCATTGCGACGCTCTACATCTACGCAAGCCATAAACTCTGCCTCGGGATGCTCGGGAAGCTTGTTGACGATATGAATAGCCAGATTGTTCTCCTTCTTGGTGTCAAGGATGGTGATGGTCTCGTTGTCGTTGACCAAAACACCTGTGTCACCAACCTCACCACCCATCTCACCATAGAAGGGAGTATTGTCCAGAACGACCTCGTAAACAACGCCCTTCTTCTGCTTCACCTCACGGTACTTGGTGATGTGGCAACTGTACTCGGTGTAGTCATAGCCAACAAACTGACTTTCAGCATCACCCAGTACCACCCAGTCACCCAGCTCACGCTGTGCGGCGTTACGGGCACGAGCTTTCTGCTTCTCCATCTCGGCATTGAAGCCAGCCTCGTCAACGGTCATACCGTTCTCACGACAGATCAACTCGGTGAGGTCGAGGGGGAAACCATAGGTATCGAACAGGGTGAAGGCCTTCTCTCCGGCAATCTCATTCTTGCCCTCTGCCTTAGTCTGCTGCATCACACCGTCGAGCAGACGAATACCGGTCTCCAGAGTACGAAGGAAACTGTCTTCCTCCTCCTTCATCACCTTGCTGATAAGCTCGCGCTGACCCTCCAACTCGGGATAGGTAGCACCCATCTCCTGAATCAGGACGGGCAACAAGCGGTACATGAAGGCTTCCTTCTGACCCAGGAAGGTATAGGCATAGCGTACGGCACGACGCAAGATACGACGGATAACATAACCTGCCTTGGCATTGCCAGGCAACTGTCCATCAGCAATAGAGAAGGCAATGGTACGAAGGTGGTCAGCGATGACACGCATAGCGATGTCTGTCTCCTCCTTCTCACCATACTTAGCACCTGCCAGTTCGCCAATCACCTTAATGATAGGCTGGAAGACGTCGGTATCATAGTTTGAATGCTTGCCCTGAATAGCACGAACAAGTCGCTCGAAACCCATACCGGTATCAATAACATTCATCGACAGGGGCTCGAGGTGACCATCAGCCTTGCGTTCGTACTGCATGAACACGATGTTCCAGATCTCAATAACCTGTGGGTCATCCTTGTTAACAAGTTCACGTCCAGGCACCTTGGCCTTCTCCTCAGGGGTACGGCTGTCAAGGTGAATCTCCGAACAGGGACCACATGGACCTGTGTCACCCATCTCCCAGAAGTTGTCGTGCTTGTTGCCGTTGATGATGTGATCGGCAGGTACGTGCTTCAGCCAGAAACCGGCAGCTTCGTCATCACGAACGAGGTTCTCCTCTGCGTTACCCTCGAAAACAGTTACGTAGAGATCCTTGGGGTCGAGCTTCAAGACGTCAACCAGATACTCCCATGCCATATCAATAGCACCCTCCTTGAAATAGTCACCGAACGACCAGTTGCCGAGCATCTCGAACATGGTGTGGTGATAGGTATCGTGACCCACTTCCTCAAGGTCGTTGTGTTTACCACTTACGCGAAGGCACTTCTGAGAGTCGGCACGACGACGGGGCTCTGGATCGCGAGTACCAAGGATGATATCCTTCCACTGGTTCATACCAGCGTTGGTAAACATCAGGGTTGGATCGTCCTTGATCACCATAGGTGCAGAAGGTACGATGAGGTGTCCCTTAGACTCGAAATATTTCTTGAACGAGTCACGGATTTCGTTTGCTGTCATCATATTATTTAGTATTTTTTCAATTTATTACATAAATTAGCACGCAAAGTTACGAAATAATTCATAATTTATGATTTATATTTCGCAATTATTTGCTACTTTTGCATAGTTTTATTCTCAGAAAGCACTTGATTAAAGAATATGGCAACAAACAACAGCGACAAATCCAAGATTTTTTACTCTATTAGTGAGGTAGCAGAGATGTTCGATGTCACCGAGTCGCTGTTGCGCTATTGGGAGAAAATGTTCCCCAGCATCAAGCCTCGTAAGTCTTCCAGAAACATACGTCAGTACACCGCAGAAGACATAGAGGATGTGCGCATAGTGCACAACCTTGTAAAGGTGCGTGGCATGAAACTTTCTTTGGCAAAAGATATTATCCGAAAGAACCATCAAGGTGCCAAGGAAAGCACAGAAGTTCTGGAACGATTGCAGGCCGTTCGCAATGAACTTGATGCCATGAGAAAGGAACTTGAGATGATCAACTGAAATTCCTTCCTTATTAGCTAGAGATATTTATAGGCTAACTGATACGAACGACAGAATCGATATCCTTCAGTTTCTTCAGGTCTCGGCAGATGACCTGTACGTCGTCAACGTCATGCACTTCCAATTGGATCTCACCCTTGAAGATGCCATCTCTGGTCTCTATGAGCAAACGCGGAATGTTGACATTCAACTGCTGGGACAGGATTCCGGTTATCTGATGTAGCACACCCACATGATCAATACCCTCCACATGGATGGTGGCAGGGAAAAACAACTTCTTATGGGTATCCCAGTTGGCAGCCAGGATATGATTTCCATCACTAGCTTTCAGTTTATTGGCCTTATTACACTGACGCTTGTGGATGGTGATGTGCCCCGTATGATCAAAATAGCCCAGCACGTCATCACCGGGAATGGGCTTGCATATCTTACATATCTCATAATGCGAAATAGTCTCTTCGTTCAGGATCAGAGGTTTCTTGCGGTCAATATGAGGCACATTCACCTCCTGGGATTCTTCATTTCCAGATGACTGTTGCATATTATCCTCAGCCATCTTTCGTCCAAAGAACCTGAGATACTTTGCCCATCCACGCTTTCCGTGCCTCTCGTCTTTCAGAATAGCAAGGTCCCCATCACCCAGAATTACCCATTGATTTCCAATAGCTGTATACAGTTCCTCTCGCGTACGGATATCATGAAGTACACACAGCTTGTCGACATTGATGCTGTTCTGTTCAATCTCTGCCTTATCCAGAAATTCCTTCAACATTGCCTCGCCCACCTTCTGCTGCTCTCGGTCTTTGCGCTTCAGAATATTCTGTATCTTGCCTCTGGCCTTGGCCGTAGTAACAAACTCCAACCACTCTTCCGAAACCTTCTGGTCTTTGCTCGTCAACACCTCCACCTGGTCGCCACTTTGCAATTCCTGACTCAAGGGCACCAGTTTATGGTTTACCTTTACACCCATACAGTGAGTTCCCACAAAGGTGTGGATACTGAAAGCAAAATCAAGCGCAGTACTTCCTGTAGGCATTGTACGGAACTCTCCCTTGGGCGTTACCACAAAGATCTCTGAAGAATAAAGGTTCAGTTTGATGGCATCAAGGAAGTCTATGGCATTTGGTTGTGGATCGTCCAGAATCTCCTTGATAGTACCCAACCACTTGTCCAGCTCACTCTCGCTGGCTTCTGTGGTTTTATCCCCTTCCTTATATTTCCAGTGTGCAGCAAAGCCATGCTCCGCCATATCATCCATTCGTCGACTACGGATCTGCACCTCTACCCACTGACCTTGATTGCCCATGAGGGTGGTCTGAAGTGCCTGATAACCATTGGCTTTAGGGTGGCTAATCCAGTCACGGAAGCGCTCGGGATGTGGCTTGTAGATACTACTTACAGTTGCGTATATCTGGAAGCATTCCGCTACTTCCTGACTAAGGTCTTCTGGATCATAAATAATACGAACCGCCAAAATATCATAGATCTCCTCAAACGATACACCCTTGTTCTGCATCTTGTTCCAGATGGAATAGGGAGTCTTAATGCGAGCCTTCATCTCATATTTGATACCCAGGCTGTCCAGTTTCTCACGGATGGGAGTGGTAAAGTCATCAAAGATATTATGAAGATGATTGTCAACAGAGAGCAGGCGCGCCTTGATTGACTGGAATTCCTCGGGATGCTCATAACGGAAACTGAGGTTCTCAAGCTCCTCTTTTATCTTATTCAGACCAAGCCTATGAGCCAACGGCGCATAGATGTAGAGCGTCTCACCAGCAATCTTATATTGCTTGTTGGGCAACTGACTGCCCAAAGTGCGCATGTTATGCAAACGGTCGCTTATCTTAATGAGTATCACACGGATATCCTCACTCATCGTAAGCAACAATTTCTTGAAGGACTCAGCTTGAACAGATGCCTTGTCACCAAAGATACCACCAGAGATCTTGGTCAGGCCGTCAACAATCTGGGCTATCTTAGGGCCGAAGATATTCTGGATATCCTCCACCGTGTAATCAGTATCCTCCACCACATCATGAAGCAACGCCGAGCAGATACTCGTACTTCCAAGACCAATCTCAGTACAAGCAATCTGAGCCACAGCTATGGGGTGCATGATGTATGGTTCACCGCTCAATCGACGCACGCCTTTATGAGCCTGGCGCGCAAAGTGAAAAGCCTTGTCGATAATCTCGACATGCTTTCTGTGGTGGGAGTTCAAATAACTTTCTACAAGATGCTGATAGGCCTCATCCACCATGCGGTCATCTGCCTCTTCCCTAATTTGCTGCTCAGTCTTTTCCATACCTTATTATATATAAGGGTATTGAGGATTCTTAATTAACCTTCAGTTTCTGTCCGGCACGAATGTTAGTTCCACGCAACCCATTCAGTCGCTGCAATTTAGACACCGTGGTATGGTAACGCTGGGCCAAGGCACCCAAGTTGTCACCACTCTTCACCGTAATCGTCTTGCCGCCACTACTCTTGCTCTTGCTTGAAGTGCTCTTTGCGGTTGTTTCCGATGCAAGAGAAACCTCCTTACGATTCTTAAACAACTCGTTTGAGCGATAATTGTAGATACTGTCACCAGCCTCAAGGAAAGCATTGACGGCAGTCGTTGGCAGTTTCAGGGTACACGCATGAGAAGCACCTGGGATCAAATCCGTACGGTACTGAGGATTCAGAGCCTTCAGTTCCTCCTTCTCGATGTGGCAGATATTGACCAACTGGTCCATGTGCAGGTCCTTATTTACCATGATAGTGTCAGTAGCCACAGGGAGACGTGTGTTTACGGGACAGATATTGTGGTCACAATAGTAGTTCATAATGTAGTTGGCCGCAATAAAAGCGGGCACATAGCCCTGAGTCTCCTTGGGCAAGTACTTGTATATCGTCCAGTAATCCTTCTCACCCCCAGCACGTTTGATTGCCTTGTTGATATTGCCTGGCCCGCAATTGTAACTAGCAATGACCAAGGTCCAGTCACCGAAGATGTCGTATAGATCCTTTAGATAATGGGCAGCAGCATAACTGGCCTTGATAGGGTCGCGGCGCTCGTCGATGAGACTGGTAACCTCCAGTCCATACTGCTTACCAGTAGTAATCATGAACTGCCACAAGCCAGCAGCACCTACACGAGAGGTGGCACCAGGGTTCAAGGCGCTCTCAATGATGGGCAGATACTTCAGTTCCAGAGGTATTTGATAACTCTCCAATGCCTCCTCGAAGATGGGATTATAGAAGTTGCTGGCACCGAGCATCAACGAGACACTATTGCGCAAGCGACCCGCATATCGGTCAATGTACTGGCGCACCACATCGTTATAGGGCATCTCCACGACATTGGGCAGATGCGAAAGGCGAGTGATGTACTCCTCCTTGGTGTATTCGGGATTCTCCTTACTAGGCTCACAAGACTCATCGAAGGTTAGATAATTGCGTGAGGCCCATTCATTCAGGAGACTGTCAGTCTCACTGTCAGTCATTCCCTCGGGCAGTACCAATTCATCTCCACTTTCTGTGGCTTGTTCCACCTCTTCATCGTCATTTTCGTCGTCTACAACAGCCTGGGCTTGCATTCCGGTGGTGCAACACCAGACGGAAAGACCCAATAGCATTATTCTCCAAGTATGTGTCATTATATATTTTTAGTCGTTTTGTTTGTTTTGTCGTTTGGGCATTGGGATGTTATGTTGTGGGAGGCTGTTCCCTATCCCTTTCATTTCCTATCAGAAACTCAGTGCACACTGGATGCCATAGGTTGGCATTACGAAGCGACGAGCCAGATGGTTGTCTTCATTCATACGTGTGGGTTCCCATTTCAGTCCCAGATCACGGCTGATGTCAAAGGAGGATAACTCTGCATCCACATAGGCATCAATCACAGAAATCAGATAGACACCGGCAAATGCGAAAATACTCATGTCCCTGTATTTCCTATAGTAATTCTTCTTGCGCTTGAAGATGTCCTTGAAGCGTTCTTCCCTACCGGAAATATTATACCCGAGAGGCAACATCTTCATATAGCTCTTTGTATTTGGATCATCGTCCATTATATCCAGATATGCCTGGGAGTAGTCCTTCAGCATCATGCCATTCCAGGACAAGGCATAGACGCAACCCAAAAATCCACCATACACGATGGGGAGTTTCCAGAACTTATGATTGTATATCTGTCCGGCACCAGGAAGGATCAGTCCCAACCAGAACGAACGCAGAGGATCAGGAGTATACAACTCGATTTCAGGAACGGCAAAACGTCCCAGCGAGTCTGCGGGAACCACCTTCGAGGCTACCTCGAGCACATCGGCCACCAATCCCTCGCCGAGGGAGTCCAATGCCTCCATGGCTTCCTCCAGTGCCACATGCCCAATGGTGTCCGGAACGGCAACACCCATTTCCTCTGTAGACTCCATGATTTCCGCACGTCTCAGGGTGTCAGCATCCACTGACTGCCCCAATGTCACGATGCAGCACATCCAGGCCAGCAATCCGTATACAACGCGTCTAACTATCAATTCTTCAGTTGATCAAACAGTTCGATGATGCGCAACAGTTCACTCTCGTTGGCAAAGGGGATGCTGATCTTGCCACGCCCCTTGTCGGTACAAGTGAACTGAACCTTCGTCTGGAAGAAGTTGGAGAGTGTCTCTTTCAGAGAATTATACTCTGCAGGCACCTTGTTGCCACCCTTTACCTTCAAGCGGGTGTTTTCCTTTGTTTTGACGGTTCCTCCTTCCATCAGTTCCTTGACCATGCTCTCCACCTTGCGTACGCTGAGATTCTCTTGCTTTATCTCTTCAAAGACCTTGATCTGCAGAGTAGGATCTTCCAAAGGCAGGATTGCACGGGCGTGACCCATATCCAATTCACGATTCTTCAAGGCCATCTGTATGGTAGCTGGCAGCTTCAACAAACGCAGGTAATTGGTTACCGTGGCACGATTCTTGCCCACACGCTCACTCAGTCTCTCCTGAGTCAGTCCGTACTGCTCCATCAGATGCTGGTAGGCCAAGGCTATCTCCAGGGAGTTCAAGTCCTCGCGCTGGATATTCTCTATCAAGGCCATCTCCATCATATTCTCATCATCCACGGTGCGAATGTAGGCAGGAATACTGGTCAGACCTGCCAACTGAGAGGCACGCCAACGACGTTCGCCGGCAATAATGATGTACGAACCATCCCCCATTTCACGTACGGTGATGGGTTGGATGATACCTATCTCGCGAATGCTGTCTGCCAACTCCTGTAACGCATCTTCGTCAAAGTCACGACGAGGTTGGTTGGGGTTAGGGCGGATAGCACTTATATTAACCTCATTAATGGAAGACGAACCTTCTGTTTGCACCTCTGCAGTGGAAATCAAGGCGTCCAAACCACGACCTAAGGCTGGAAATTTCTTATGTACTGCCATTCTTTCAAATTGAAAAATGAAAATTAAAATTGCTGCAGATACAAGACAAGGAATAAAGCCTAAACGCTATCCCAAGCTTACTTCTGCTCTCTTGCTATAATCTCCTCAGCCAGGGCCAGGTGATTCTTCGTTCCGGCTGCCTCTGCATCATAGAGGATAGCAGGCAAACCATGGCTTGGTGCCTCACTCAACTTTACATTACGCTGGATAACAGTATTAAACACCAGTTCCTGGAAATGACGCTTCACCTCATCATAAATTTGGTTGGCCAGTCGGAGACGACTATCATACATAGTCAGCAGGAATCCCTCTATCTCGAGTCTCGGGTTGAGTTTTGATTTGATGATGCGGATGGTGTTCAGTAGTTTTGATATACCTTCCAATGCGAAATACTCGCACTGTACAGGAATGATAACGCTGTCAGCAGCCGTCAAAGCATTGACCGTGATAAGGCCCAAAGAGGGCGAACAGTCTATCAAAATGTAGTCATATTCCTTTTTCAGAGGTTCAAACAACTTGAGCAGCACCTTTTCACGGTCCTTCATGTTGAGCATCTCTATTTCAGCTCCTACTAGGTCGATATGAGAAGGTATGATATCCAATCCTTCAATCTCCGTGGTATAGATAGCTTCACGGACATCTACATCGCCTACAATGCAGTTGTAGATGGAGCAGTCTATCTTGCTTGTATCCACACCCATGCCACTTGAAGCATTTGCCTGTGGGTCTGCATCTACCAGCAGTACCGACTTTTCCAATGCGGCCAGTGATGCGGCCAAATTCATAGAGGTCGTAGTCTTGCCCACACCTCCTTTTTGGTTTGCTAAAGCAATAATCTTACCCATTCGTTTACGTTTTCGTTCTGCAATTGATGATGCGCATCATGTCACTTTGTTTCGTCATAACACACCATCTGCTCACTGTGTATTGTTGCAAAGTTAGGAAAAATAAGTCATTCCACCCATAAAAAAGCATCAAAGATTAACCTATTTGTTCATAACTATGCAAAATTGTTGATAACTCACGGTCTTATTTAACTATGTAGCGCGTGCTTATGCACACATAATTTTCGCACAAAGATAAGAATTTCCACCTGATTTTATGGCAATCTCAACCTTTTTTCTTACTTTTGCGTAACAAATATAACACGAATTAACAATGTCACGACTGATTCTGATTACAAACGACGATGGAGTACACGCAAAAGGCATACGTACCCTGGCCCGTCTGATGGCACCATTGGGTGAGGTATACATTGTAGCTCCTGACTCTGGGCGTAGCGGCGCGGGATGTAGCATCACGCCTACCCGTGCCATTGAACTGCAACACCTTGAGGACGATGGGTCGCTGCATTTCTACAGTTGTTCAGGCACCCCAGTTGATTGTGTCAAACTGGCCTGTGAACAGGTGGTTCCACGTCAGCCAGACCTTGTTGTCTCGGGTATCAATCATGGTGACAATGCCTCCATCAGTCTGCACTACAGTGGCACTATGGGAGCTGTATTCGAGGCCTGCATGAAGGGGATTCCCGCCATTGGCTTTTCCTTGCAGAATTTTGACGCCGATGCAGATTTCTCTCATTGCGAGGATTCTGTTGTAAAGATTGCAGAACACATCCTAGAGCATGGCCTACCCAACTCTGTCTGTCTGGATGTCAACTATCCCCAAGTGGATAAACTCCGTGGAACTAAAGTTACACGTCTGGCACACGGATCATGGACATCGGAATGGGTAAACGCCGTACATCCCTACAAAGACAACCTATACTGGCTAACAGGAAAGTTTTCTAACCTGGAGCCAGAATCCGAAGACACCGACTATTGGGCTTTAGAGCATGGATATGCTTCTATTACTCCCGTCAAGATGGATATGACTGCCTACGATTGTATAGAAAAATTACACACTCTCAACGAACCGAATTAAAGGAATCCATTCACCACACAGAAGAGCTAATTTCAATTCCTGTCTTTCAACTACTCACTCGTGAAGTACTACCTCATCGCCGGCGAGGCAAGTGGCGATTTACATGCCTCGCATTTAATGCACGCCCTCAAACAAGAGGATCCTCAAGCCGAATTTCGCTACTTTGGTGGCGACATGATGGCGGCTGAGGGTGGAACCTTAGTCCAGCACTATCGCGACTTGGCCTACATGGGTTTTATACCCGTATTGCTTCATGCCCGTACCATTCTGCGTGGCATGAGCCAGTGCAAGGAAGACATCATCAGGTGGCAGCCTAACGTGCTGATTCTCATAGACTATCCGGGATTTAACCTCAAGATTGCCAAATATATTCACGCCAATAGTCAAATACTAGTCTATTATTACATTTCACCTAAGATATGGGCATGGAAAGAGCATCGCATCAAGGCCATCAAAAGGGACGTGGACAGGTTGTTCAGCATCCTGCCCTTCGAGGTGGAATTCTTTGAGCAGAAACACCACTACCCTATCACCTATGTAGGCAATCCTACGGTAGATGAGGTAGAGGCATACAAGCAGACACACCCAGAGGACCACAAATCGTTTCGTCAGGACAATCACCTGGACGAACGCCCCATCATAGCTCTCTTGGCAGGAAGCCGCAAGCAGGAGATACGTGACAACCTCACACTTATGACAGAGGCAGCCCGACCATTTTCCGACGCGTACCAACTTGTGCTGGCAGCTGCGCCTGGGATAGAGGAGTCATACTATGTCGAATGTACCAATGGACTGCCCGTCAAGGTGCTTCACAATCAGACTTACCGCATCCTGCAACACAGTACCGCTGCCCTTGTCACCAGTGGAACGGCAACCCTCGAAACGGCCCTTTTCCGTGTACCTCAAGTCGTTTGTTACTACATGCGCATGGGCAGACTCTTCAGTTTCCTTCGCCGTCATTTCCTTAAGGTTCCTTTTGTCTCTCTGGTCAATCTGGTGGCAAACAAAGAAGTGGTTGTTGAACTGGTTGCTGACGGTATGACGGTAGAAAACGCGCACGATTGTCTTCAAGCCATCCTCCCTGGAGGCAGTGCACGAAGCAACATACTCGACGGCTATACCTACATGGCAGAACGTCTTGGCAAGCCAGGTGCACCACAGCATGCTGCCAAGGAGATTATCAAGGGGCTGATTTAGATTATTCCATCCTAGGTGTTCCTAAGAATTACACGTACAGCATACGTATAGCCTACGTACAGCCTACGTAGTCGTACGGTACTTTTACGTGATTTGTACGTATAAAACACGTGTTTTGTACGGCGAGTCCTTTGGCGTACAAAAAAAGGAGCCCTGAAGCTCCTTTTGTACGCCAAAGGACTCGCGCTCAGCCCGAAGGGATGCTTTCAAAGAAAAAGCGGAGAAAGAACCTACGTAGGTTTGAGTACTAAAGCGTACAAAAAAAAGGAGCCCTGAAGCTCCTTTTGTACGCCAGATAGGACTCGAACCTACACGCATCACTGCACTAGATCCTAAGTCTAGCGTGTCTACCAATTCCACCACTAGCGCAAACAGAAATGAGGAAGCATCCTCAAATCTCGGTGCAAAGGTACGCATTTTGTGCGAACCAACAAAGAATAAGAAAGAAAAAGTTGGCAGTTTAAGGGGAAAAGAGTAATTTTGCAGAGGTATTGCGCACGTACAACAAAATAAAATGCGCATGCCAGAAAAAACGTCTTGCCCCATGTAGCAAACGGGTCAAACGGGGCGTCCAATAATCAAGTCAATAAAAAACACAGATAATTATGAAAGATTTTATGAAAATGACAGGTGCTACCATTGTAGGCCTGATCCTGTTCAGCATTGTGGTAACCATTATCTCCATCATTGGTCTGGCCGGCGTGGTAGCTACAGAGGGTAGCTACACAGCACCTGAGAACAGCATCTTACGCATCAACCTGAATGGCGGCATTAACGAGCGAGACGAGCAGAACCCCTTGGGCTTCCTTACTGGCGACAACGGAGAAGTCCTGGCTTTGGACAAACTGCTGACCGCCGTTGAGAAAGCTGCAAAAACCGATGACGTAAAGGGTATCTATCTGGAGGGTGGAAATCTGACCGGCACACCAGCCATGCTTCAGGAATTGCGCCAGGCATTGGTAGCTTTCAAGAAGTCAGGCAAATTTATCATAGCATACGCTGATACCTATTCTGCAGGTTCATACTACATTTGCTCAGTAGCCGATCAGGTACTGCTGAACCCTAGTGGTATCATTGACTGGCACGGCCTGGCATCACAGCCCATCTTCTATACCGAGGCAATGGCAAAACTAGGTGTAAAGATGCAGGTATTCAAGGTAGGTAGCTTCAAGAGTGCCGTTGAACCTTACATCAACACAGAGATGAGCGAGCCCAATCGCGAGCAGACCACCAGTTACCTTACCAGCATCTGGAATGGATGGGTGAAGGACATTGCTGCCTCACGCAAACTCACAGCCGAGCACCTCAATCTGATGGCCGATTCGCTCACCGCCTTTATGCAACCCACACAGATGGTAGAGGCCAAGATGGCAGACAAACTTTGCTATCGCGATGAGGTGAAGGACATCCTGAAGAAAAAGGTCGGGATGGAAGAGGACGACGTCCTGAACTTTGTCCCCTACAAGAGTATGGCTCAGGCTGTAATGGATATCGAGAAGCACAGTGACCGCATTGCCGTTTACTACGCTTATGGCGATATCGTAGATCAAGCCTCAAGTCCCCTGCAAAGTGGTGGCGAGGCTAGTATCGTGACAGACCCAGTTATCACCGACCTACAGAAACTGATGAAGGATAATGACGTAAAGGCTGTTGTCATTCGCGTGAACTCGGGTGGCGGTAGCGCTTATGCCAGTGAGCAGATCTGGCACCAAGTGCAGTTGCTCAAGGAGAAGAAGCCCGTTGTCATCTCAATGGGTGGTATGGCTGCCTCTGGTGGATACTATATCAGTTGTGGTGCCAACAAGATTATCGCCGAACCCAGCACCTTAACTGGTAGCATTGGCATCTTTGGTATGTTCCCCGATGCCAGTGAACTACTCACTGACAAGATTGGCTTACACTTTGACGTAGTGAAAACCAACAAGTTTGCAGATTTCGGCAGTTATGCCCGTCCCATCAACGAGGCAGAAGGCGAGAAGTTGCAGAACTATATCAACCATGGCTACGACTTGTTCACACGCCGCGTGGCAGAGGGACGTGGCATCTCTCAGGACAGCGTAAAGGTAATCGGCGAAGGTCGTGTGTGGACAGGTGAGCAAGCCAAGAATATCGGCTTGGTTGACGAGTTGGGCAACTTGCAGGATGCTATCAAGGCTGCAGCAAAACTGGCTAAGACCAGCGAGTACAACGTTGCCACCTACCCCGAGACCAAGTCAATGCTGGACGGCATCTTTGGAGGTGACAACGAGTACGACTTCATGGATGCAAAGATCAAGTTGCTCCTGGGTGACTATTACAGCACCTACCACATGGTTAAGCAGTTAGGCACATGGAATCCCATCCAGGCCCGCTTGCCCTACGACATTGTTATCAAGTAATGTATAGGAGAGCCTAGGATACCTGGGAAGACATAGAATTACCCTGGATAGACCTAGGTACCTAGGAAAACACAGGAAAACCTCAAAATCCACAATAATGGAAGGCGACCTCATTCACATCAACCATTCACTGCTACCACTGAGTTGGCTCTACCGAGCTGGCATAGGGTTCAGAAACTGGATGTTCAATACGGGCATCCTGAAGAGTGAGTCGTTTCCCATCCCCATTATCAACGTAGGAAACATCTCAGTTGGCGGAACAGGAAAGACACCTCATGTAGAGTATCTTATCCGCCTGCTTTCCAAGCAATACCAAGTAGCCGTGCTTAGTCGCGGCTACAAGCGTAAGACAAGAGGATTTCTGCTGGCCAGCGAATCCACCACCATGGAGGAGATTGGCGACGAACCGTGGCAAATCAAACAGAAATTCCCCCAAGTGCATGTGGTAGTTGACGCCAACAGACGAGAGGGAATCAGACGTATCATGACGGACAAAGCCACACAAAGCACACAGGTGATACTACTCGACGACGCTTACCAGCACCGTTATGTCAAACCCGGCTGCAACTTGTTGCTGGTAGACTATCACCGCCTCATCACCCTCGACGAGATGTTGCCAGCAGGACGCCTACGCGAGCCCGCCTCTGCACGTCACAGGGCAAGCATGGTGCTAGTAACCAAGTGTCCGCCCCAACTCAACCCAATGGAATTTCGCGTGGTAAGCGAAGCACTAAAACTACGTCCCTACCAGCAATTATTCTTCAGTTACTTTGAATATGCCAATCTCCAAGGGATATTCAACGGCAGGGAAAGACCTTTGCGCTCATTGGAAACGGAAGAACACGTGTTGCTACTCACTGGTATTGCCTCTCCGGAACAGATGATGATGGACCTCCGACCCTTTACCCGCCACATCACCCCCCTTTCCTTCCCCGACCATCATTATTTCAGTGAAGAGGACTGTAGACGGATTGACGAGGCATTCACCAGAATCAGCACACCGCGCCTCATCATCACCACTGAGAAGGATGCGACCCGCTTACGCATCACCAAGGGACTCTCAGAAAAAGTGAAACAAGCGTTATACATGCTACCCATCGAGGTGAGCATCATGAGAAATGAAACCAACAAGTTTAACGAAAAGATATTAGGCTATGTACGCAAAAATCCAAGAGACAGCCGAGTGGCTGAAGAATAGACTCAGCACAAAACCTGAGACTGCCATCGTCCTGGGAACAGGACTGGGCAAACTGGCCGACGAGATAGAAGTTAATGACCGAATACCCTACAGCGAGATACCCAACTTCCCCATCAGTACGGTGGAGGGTCACAGCGGATGTCTCTTAGTGGGCAAACTCGGTGGCAAGGACATCCTGGCCATGCAGGGACGTTTTCATTTCTATGAGGGTTACAGCATGAAGGAGGTAACCTTCCCCATTCGTGTAATGTACCAATTGGGTATCAAGACTTTATTCGTGAGCAACGCAGCAGGCGGAACCAACCCCGACTTTGAGATTGGTGACCTGATGATCATCACCGACCACATCAACTTCTTCCCTGAACATCCCCTACGTGGCAAGAACATCGAGCCAGGTCCCCGTTTCCCAGACATGAGTGAGGCATACAACAAAGAACTCATTCACCTGGCAGATCAGATTGCCGAGGAGAAAGGCATCAAGGTACAGCATGGTGTATATTTAGGTACACAGGGCCCAACTTTTGAGACTCCCGCAGAATATCGCATGTTTGGCCGTTTGGGTGCCGACTCAGTAGGTATGAGTACTGTGCCCGAGGTTATCGTGGCCAACCACTGTGGTATGCGCGTTTTTGGTGTGAGTATCATTACTGACCTCGGCGTGGAGGGTAAGATTGTGGAGGTAAGTCACGAGGAAGTACAGAAGGCTGCCAATGCCGTGCAACCTCTCATGGCTGACATTATGCGTGAAATGATTAGAAGGAGTTAATAGTGGAAATAGCAGAACTGGGTGAGTTTGGCTTGATCAAGCACCTCACCAAAGAGATAAAACTGGAGAACAAAAGTAGCCTGAAGGGGGTAGGAGACGACTGTGCCATCATCCAATACCAGGAGGACATGCAGACTCTCGTCACCACCGACATGCTGATGGAGGGTGTACACTTCGACCTCCAATATGTACCCATGAAACATCTGGGATACAAGTCTGCCATCGTTAATTTCAGCGATATCTACGCCATGAACGGAACACCACGCCAGATTGTGGTGAGCATTGCCTTGGGCAAGCGTTTCACGGTCGAGGACATGCAGGATTTCTATGATGGTCTGCAACTGGCATGCCAGGAGCACCACGTAGACATCGTTGGTGGAGACACCACCAGCAGTATGACAGGTCTGGCTATCAGCATCACTTGTCTTGGCGAGGCACGTAAAGAGGATATCGTATTGCGGAGCGGTGCACAGGAGAACGACTTGGTATGTGTGTCAGGAAATTTGGGAGCCGCCTATATGGGATTACAGTTATTAGAACGTGAGAAGACTGTCTTCAACCAACAATACCGCGAGGCTCAACAGCGTGGAGACAAGCGTGGATTAGAGGAACTTCAGGCTGCCCAACCAGACTTCAGCGGACGCGAGTATCTACTGGAGCGCCAACTGAAACCCGAGGCACGCCGAGACATTATCGAACGACTACGTGAAGCAGGTATTCGTCCCACGGCTATGATGGATATCAGTGACGGTCTTTCCAGCGAACTGATGCATATCTGTGAGCAGAGCAACGTAGGTTGTCGCATCTTCGAAGAGCGTATTCCTTTGGACTATCAAACTGCTGTAGCAGCCGAGGAATTCAATATGAATGTCACCACTTGCGCCATGAATGGAGGAGAGGACTACGAACTGCTCTTCACCGTCCCCTTGACCATGCACGATGCAGTTAGTCAAATTGAGGATGTCAAGGTCATCGGCCATATTACCAAACCATCCCTAGGCAAACTTCTCGTATGCCGTGACGGTAGCGAGTTTGAACTAAAGGCACAAGGCTGGAACCCATTAGCCCCCCCAACCTCCGAGGGGGAGTAAGAAGGCTGTCAACATCCCTTATCAAACCGTATATTATAACAAGGAGCGACCTGGATTTCCAAGTCGCTCCTTTATTATTTATGCGATATTTTATGACTATCTTATTTCCCCTCGAAGGTTAGGTGGGTTAGAAACGGCCACCACCACCGCCGAAGCCGCCCATACCGCCGCCTCCACCGAAGCCGCCCATGCCGCCGCCTCCACCGAAGCCACCCATGCCACCGCTCATACCACGGCCACCACCGAAGCCGAAGCCACGCATCATGTTGCGAGCCTCTTTGTCGCCAAGGAGGTTGATACGGTAGATGAAGTGTACCATGAAGTAGCTGTTGATGGTATTGGTGTAGGTATCGCTACGCTGCATTTCGGTAATCATACGGCTTACGTTGCTACGCTGGTGCAGAATATCGTTCCACTCTACGCTGATGGTAGCTGCACGACCTTGCAAGAAACTCTTCTGCAGAGTAAGGTTCCAGATAGACTCGTTGGTGTTCATGCTCTTGTCGCTGTAACCACGACGGCTCTGCTGGGTAAATACAGTGTTGAAGGTGATGTTCCAAGGCATCTGAATAGTGGCATTACCACCGTAGCTGAACATCCAAGTATCAAGGTTGCTGCCTGAAGTACTCTGGTTGCTACGAGTACGGCTATAGTTTGCATTACCATTTGCACCGAAGTCGAATGACCAAAGAGCATCATAAGTAGTATAACGATAGTTCAGACGAAGACCTTGATTCAAACCCAGTGTCTTACTTGCAGTCTCTGAAATGACACCATTACTACGCATCTTTGCGAAGCTCTTGTTCATATCTACATGACCATCACTATAGATGAGCGCATATTTTTCCTTCTCTGCATCAGAGAGACCATTCACATTTGGCATCACACCGAGGAAACCCTTACGATAGTTATAAGAGGTGTTGATGTTGTATGACACGTTCCAGTACTTCTGGTAACCCAAGGCAGTATTGAAATTCAGACCTACATTACCATTCCAGTTACCATTGATATTCTCAGGACGGCTATAGCGACCACCGGTTTCCGTATTATAGATAGTAGCCGTTGCAATGCTGTTCTGTGTATTGCTATAGGTGGCACGAATATTCCAACTGGTCTGACTCTCCATATAGTAGCCATTGTAGTTCAAGTTGATATTGTTTGCCCATGAGCTACGCAAACCAGCATTACCTGTGCTTACACTCAACTGGTTGCTATCATCGGTTACCTCCATCAACTGTGTCATGCTGGGTGAAGACATACGTGCATTGTAACTGAACTGGAGCGAGCTGACAGTACTGATCTTCCAACGAGCATCAATACGGGGTGACCAGTTGTAAGTGGTACGGGCAGTATCCATCTTCACAGTACCTTTCTCATAATCCATGTGAGTATTCTGGGGCTGGAAGGTTACACCAGCACTCATGCGCAACTCCATCTCATTATAGAAGATATTGGTATAACGGAGCAAGAGGTTGGCATTGTGGTTGTTCTCTTTGTAGGTTGCATACTGACTGTTGAAAGCATCCTCCGTCAATGAGCGCCAATCCTGAGTATAGCCATATTGCTGCAAGATGTTATCCAACTCTGCATGAGAAACATTACCTTCATCGTAAATCTTGCGCAGAAGATCCTCTGTCATCAAAGTGTTACCATCATCCAAAGTACGATTTATCAGGTTCTCCAGACTATACATCTTGCGGTCGTTGTCCGTAAAACGACGCTGGTACTGATAACTCATCTGCAAGTTCAAGTAATCGTTCAAGGGTTCGGTATAGCTCAGACGACCACTTGCATTCCAACTCTTTGAGGGACTGAGCGTATAGCGATCCTGCAGGGTTCTACGATTCGTCTGATAATAATTGATGTTATTCCAGCTATAGCTATCGTTGTCCGAGTTGCTAAAATTGCCACCCAAATCCAGCGAAAGGTTACGTCCTGGTTTTACCAAGCGGCGATTGATCTGCAAACTTGCATTACCGCTATTAGTAGTACCGAGGCTATAAGATTCGGTCTCGTTGCTATTGACGCGGATATCATTGTCAGCAGTAGCAGGATCGTCATCATCGTCAACGGTAAATACATTGGCATCACTATAGTCCTTCAAAGGATCAGCTGAATACAAATAGGGATCACGGTTGAAGGTAGCTGACACTCGCTGACTCTCGCTATTACTCTCTGAGTGAGAGTAGCTGGGACGGAAAGTCAAGGTTGTGAAACTATCGGTCATCCACTGCAAACGAGCATCAATATTGAAGTTCTTGTTGGTACTCTTTGACCAGTTGCTATTGTTTGAGAAACTGTTAGTCTTGAACATCTCGCTGTTTCCCAAAGAACTGTTCTCTGCACCACGAGCATTGAAACGCACATTACCACCAGCTTCGAAATAACCAGGTGTGTACTGCTCATGATCATTTGACCAAGTGATGTTACCACCGACCATGGTCGTTGTAGTTACACCCGAACCACCGCTGAAACCGCCCCAGCGACCAGAACCACCGTTGATGTTGTTACGACTGGCAATGACGGTCAACTGCAGGTTATCGGTGAAACGCATCACGTTGAAGTTACCGGTATAGAGCAGCTTGGGGAACTTAATCTCGTTGGTTGCACCTGGAATCTGATCCTTGCGAGCCTTACCGCCACCAAGGTCAATGTTGATCATCCAACCCTCGCCCATGTTACGCTTGGGAGTAAGGTCAAGGACGGTCTCGTCGTTACCATCGTCAATACCGGTGATACGGCTATAGTCACTCTTCTTGTCGTATGCCTTGATCTTATCGACCATCTTTGCAGGCAGGTTCTTCAGGGCTATTTCCTTGTCCTCGCCGAAGAACTCCTTACCCTTCATCAAGATCTTGCTTACGGTCTTACCATTGACGGTGATATTACCGCTCTCATCCAGTTCTGCACCAGGAATCTTGCGCACCAGTTCCTCCAAGGTACTTCCCTCGGGCAACTTATACGCATCAGCATTGTACTGGAAGGTATCACCCTTTACCTCAACCTGTGCCAATTGAGCCGTAACAACAGCATCCTTCATCATCTTGGCGTCATCCTCCAATACGAGGGTTCCAAGCTCCATCTTCTTCTCATCCTTGGTCAAGGTCAAGTTCTTGTAGATGGTACGGAAGCCCACATAGGAAACCTTCAGAATGTAACTGCCGGTCTTAACACTGGGCAAAGCAAACTTACCATTCAAATCCGTAACCGTACTGGTAACAGTAGCACTGTCCTTGGGATTGAGCAGCATAATAGTGCTGCTGGGCATTGCCTCTCTCATCTCTGCATCGATGACGCGACCACTTACCGCCACCTTCTGAGCCATCGCGTTCATACCGCAGAGGCAAAGCAAGAATAAGCAAAAAAGTCTTGTTTTCATATATTTTTATTTTATTTTATCGAATTTTTACTCTATTATGACGCACCTAAAGACGTTTGGTTTAACGATTGGACAACAAAGTTACGACAAAAATACAACTATCCTTGGTATATTGCCCTAAACATTGTATCTTTGTGCAACAATAGGTTGAGAAGATGAAGCAAGAAGTAATATTAAGCAACAATCTAGAAGAAATACTCGAGGCAGCCATCGCTCGTTGCCCCCACGACAGATTATTTCTGTTGGTCGACGTCACAACCCAGCGTTTGTGCCTGCCTGTGGTTCAAGATTTCAAATGCCTCGCGAGTGCACACGTTATAGTAATAGGTGATACGGATGAGAACAAGACGCTCGAGAGTCTCTCGTACGTCTGGCAAGAACTGCAGCGTGGTGGAACGCGTCATTCCTTGATGATCAATCTGGGTGGTGGCATGGTCACTGATTTGGGTGGTTTTGCAGCAAGCACATTCAAGCGTGGCATTCAGTACATCAACATCCCCACCACCCTGCTGTCCATGGTCGATGCCTCCGTTGGTGGCAAGACAGGCATTAACTTTGGCGGCCTGAAGAATGAGATTGGCGTGTTCAACTGCTCCCAGAGCGTTATCTTGGATACCATTTTCCTTCGCACCCTTGACTATGCCAACCTCGCCAGCGGTTATGCAGAGATGCTGAAGCACGGTCTGATCAGCAATGAACAGAACTGGGCTGAGCTGCTTCGCTTTGATCTGGGCAACAATCATGATATCAGCCAGGTAGACTTCAAACTCCTTGGTGAGATGGTGGCTACCAGCGTAGCTATCAAGGAACGAATCGTAGACGAGGACCCCACCGAGAAGGGTATCCGTAAGGCCCTGAACCTCGGACATACTGTAGGACATGCCTTTGAGAGCCTTGCCATGCAGGAAAAGCGCACTGTTCTCCATGGCTATGCCGTAGCATGGGGTATGGTCTGCGAGCTCTATCTCAGCGCTATCAAGACAGGATTCCCAACAGACAAATTACGCCAGACGGTACAGTTCATCAAGCAAACCTACGGAGAGTTCCAGTTTACCTGCAAGGAGTATCCTCTGTTGCTTGAACTCATGACCCATGACAAGAAGAATACCGCCGGCATCATCAACTTCACCCTCCTTGGTGGCATTGGCGACATCCGTATCAACCAGACCGCGACCAAACAGGAGATTGAAGAGGCACTGGACTTCTTAAGGGAAGGATAAGGCCTCCCACAAGAAATGTTTATAGTGCCTATTAGAACTATCAAAAAAAACATAAATACCCTATTAACCCATGAAGAAACTATTTCTCGCAGCCCTCGCGCTGCTCTCCATCTCCTTGAACGCCAAGGATATCCGCACGAGTGGAAACCCCATCCTTCCCGAGTTTCATGCAGACCCCGAGGTGATGTACTCTCACCAAACGGGTAAGTTCTATATCTATTCCACTACTGATGGTGCTGCAGGTTGGGGCGGATACTATTTCACCGTCTTCTCCAGTAAGGACCTCACCAATTGGCAGCACGAGGGTATCATGCTTGACCTCGGAACCTCTCAGGTCTCGTGGGCAAC
>DCIS01000058.1:23185-24610 GCA_002317475.1 Prevotellaceae bacterium UBA1720
CCCATCGTGTACGATCTGCCCGAAGGTCAGCGTGGTGGTCAGCAGATTGATGTGGACGTCTTCACAGACCCCGTATCTGGCAAACACTACCTCTACTGGGGCAATGGTTACATGGCTGGAGCAGAGTTGAATGATGACATGACCAGTCTCAAACCAGGCACAACCAAGGTCATGACTCCCCGTGGAGGCAGCCTGCAGGATTACGCTTATCGTGAGGGTACTTATGTCTTCTACCGCAATGGCAAGTATTACTTCCACTGGAGCGTGGACGACACCGGTTCGCCCAACTACCACGTAGCCTACGGCACCAGCGATTCACCCCTTGGTCCCATTAAGGTGGCAGAGAAACCCATTGTTCTGATTCAGGATGCCAATAACGAGATCTACGGTCCCGCCCACAACAGCGTCCTGCAGATTCCCGGCCGTGATGAGTGGTACATCATCTACCACCGCATCAACAAGGACTATCTCTACCCCACCCCCAACGGTCCCGGTTTCCATCGCCAGGTCTGCATTGACAAGATGGAGTTCAATGAGGATGGGACAATCCGTCCCGTTACCCCCACACGTGAAGGCGTAAAGCCTATCAAGAAAGTGAAGAAATAGTCATCGCATATTAAGGCAAACAGAGGCAGCCAAAAGGTTGCCTCTGTTTTTTTATGTAGCAAGTAATTATGATTAGCTTTCTCATATCTTTACCATCGTAGCCCCAAAACCATATTCACGGAAGGAAGCATCTTGCCAGGTGCAACCCTTGTAGCGGTACTTGAGTTCCTGAAGCAGACTCTTGCGAAGGACACCCTCTCCCTTGCCATGGATGAAAACAATCTTGGTTCCTTTTCGGGAAAGGTTCTCGTCCATCACACGGCGAAACTCCTTCATCTGCAACAGCAGCATATCACCGTTGGAAAGTCCAGCGAGATCATCAACCAACTGCTCAATGTGTAGGTCAACCTCTATGACATCAGGCCTCTGGTTGGGCTTGCTCTGCGAACGGTCCTGACGCTTGTCGTCGGTCTTGATACGGGCAGGCTGGGCCTCAGTTTTACTTGGTTTCTTCAGGATAGCCTCCTGAATCTCCTCCGCCTCCACAAAGACCTGCTTGATAGCCTTGTCGTCACGAACAATATCCATCAAAAGACAGGGCTCGTTGAAGAACATATTGGGCTGGAAGAGATGCAGTTTGTAGAACTTCACCGTATCCAGACGTAGCTGTACGCTGTAGGCGGGTTTGATGGCAAAGGTCTTCTCTCGTTTGTAAGCAATGGCCTGGACACAGAGGTGTTCAAGATCAGAGAGCTGACTGCGGTCAAACTCCTCCACGAAAAGCTTCGTGTTGGGTTCTAAAGTGCTCTGAAAGCGTGCCTTCCAGTTGGCACCGTCAGCACTCATCAGCGTGAGGTCCAGGAAATAGTTACTGTCATT
>DCIS01000058.1:24674-25582 GCA_002317475.1 Prevotellaceae bacterium UBA1720
AGGAAGGCCATGTAGAGGTTGATGAGTTCACCACCACGTCGCTCCTGAGGCTTGGCCTTGAATGTCACGGGACGGTCGCTGGGATCGTAGTCCTCCTCTTGGAGGTTGAGGGTTGAGGGTTTATTGTTGAGGGATGAGGGTTGAGTATTGAAAGCAGAAGCCTGTTCTACCTCAGCAATACCCTCGTTGATCATGCTACCCACACTCTTCACCGTACTGCCTTTCTCTGCTGGTTTCTTGGCCGAACCGAAGGCTGTATGGGTACCGGTATTCACTTTGGACATATCGTAATTGTCCTCGTTGACCACCACGACATCCTTCATCAACATGGGGATGTCAAAGCCGTCCTCATCCTGCACCAGGACTACATCCTTGCCCTGAAATCCACTCACTACTCCGCCTCCCACTTCCGTCAGAAATCTTACTTTATCTCCTATTTTCATGTCTATTGTTTATTATTACAATACAAAGTAACGCATTTTTCGCGAGATTTTCGTAACTTCGCATCATAAAATACATTAAATCATGTCACAAGACCCTAAACAAATACGTATCGAAGACTACGATTACCCCTTACCCGACGAGCGCATTGCCAAATTTCCCCTGGCCGAACGCGACAGCAGCAAACTGCTGATCTATCGTGGTGGAGAGGTAAGCGAAGACACCTTCCACAACCTGCCCAGCTACTTACCTTCAGGGGCATTGATGGTGTTCAACAACACCCGTGTCATCCAGGCACGCCTTCACTTCTTCAAGGAAACAGGTGCCCAGATTGAGATCTTCCTCCTGGAACCCGCCTTTCCCGAGGAGTATCAGGAGAACTTTGCCTCGAAGGAGAAATGTACCTGGTATTGCCTGGTGGGTAATTCCAAGAAATGGAAGTCGGGTGCTCTCTATCATGAACTGAA
>DCIS01000035.1 GCA_002317475.1 Prevotellaceae bacterium UBA1720
GAAGGAATGAGGAAAGTTCTATTTAGATTCGTCTATACAACAATAATAACAGTAAACAAACTTTACATTCGTGTTTTTGTCAATATCCTTACCGATAATCTATTGTTTTAGTGCCTCAAAAAGGCGTGCGAGGGCTTTCTCTGCGTCCTTTTCCTCTTCCATCAAAGTGACAAACTTACTGCCGATGATGGCACCAGCTGCATTGGCTTGTGCACTCTCCAGGGTCTGTTTGTTGCTGATACCAAAACCAATCATGCGAGGATTGCGAAGATTCATCTGGTTTACCTTATTAAAATAAGCCTGCTTAGACTCGTTGAACTCCTTCTGGGCACCCGTTACGGCAGCCGAGCTAACCATATAAATGAAACCATCGGTATTCTGGTCAATGAAACGGATACGTTCGTCGCTGGTCTCTGGGGTAATGAGCATGATGACACGGACATCATATTTGTCAGCAATAGGTTTTACCTCATTTTGGTAGTCACGGAAGGGTAGATCTGGCATGATTACGCCATCTATACCAATGCGTTGACACTCCTGGAAGAATGCCTCATAACCGAAATGGCAGATAGGATTCATGTAACCCATTAAAACCAACGGAATCTGAACATCCTTGCGTATATCCTCTAACTGAGCAAACAGTTTCTTTAGGGTCATACCATTGCGTAGCGCCTTTGTTGCAGCATCCTGAATCACAGGACCATCAGCCATAGGATCGCTGAAGGGTATGCCTACCTCAATCATATCAATACCATTGCGTTGCATCGCACGAATAGTGTCACAGGTGCCTTCCAATGTGGGATGTCCAGCACAAAAATAGAGACTCAGAATGCCCTGATTCTTACGGGCGAAAAGTTCGTTTATTCTGTTCATGATCGTATATTTCTTATGAATGTTTCTAATTGTTTGGCGTCCTTAATGGCAGGACTAAGCTCAAAGCGACTATTTAGGTCAATACCTGCAAAGCATGGATGTGTGAAGCTTTTCACTCTTTCCTCGTCACCAGGACCGATACCCCCAGCAAGGAGGAATGGCGTATTACCGTTGTAAGCCTGTAAGACATCCCAATCAAATTGTTCTCCGCTGCCACCTACACATTTGCATTTCGTATCAAAGAGGATGTAATCGACTATACCTTCATAGGCATGTGCCTTCTGTACATCTTCCCAGGTTAGAACACTGATGGCCTTGGTTACGGGCAGTCCTGTGGCAAGCGCAATTTCCCTGCATTGATCGGGTGTTTCCTTGCCATGCAACTGAATCCGGTTGAGTCCGAGCAGCAAGATCATCTCCTGAATGTACCAGATGTCTGCATCGACAAAAACGCCAACACGAGTGCACTTAGGCAGATAGGGTGGCAACTCGCTGACGTGGCGTGACGACTTCTGCCAACAGATGAATCCCATCCAGTCAGGACTAATTTTTTCTACAGCGCGAATGTTTTCTGCGTCGCGCATACCGCAAACCTTAACAATCAATCGAGAAGCAATTTTTATATTTCGAGTATGAATTCCTTCAATGCAGCACCAGGATTGGCAGCACGCATGAAATGCTCTCCCATGAGGAAACCACGATAACCCACCTTGCGAAGCAGACGTATTGTCTCAGGATTTGAGATACCACTTTCGCTTACCAATACACGGTCGTGAGGTAGTTTGTCGTACATCTGGAAGGAGTTGTCTACCGTGGTGTGGAACGTACCCAAATCACGATTATTCACACCAATCATATCAGCATCTAATTCGCAGTAATCCAATTCCTTCTCACCATGAACTTCAAGTAATACCTCAAGTTGCAACTGATGAGCCATTTCTATGAGCGACTTACACTCACTGATGGACAGTTCTGCAGCTATCAGAAGTACGGCATCTGCCATGATTCGGCGAGCTTGAAAGAGCTGATATTCGTCGATAATGAACTCCTTTCTCAGGATGGGAATATTGACCGTAGGGCGTGCAATCTCAATGAACTTCATCTGACCGCCAAAATACTTCTCATCCGTAAGTATACTTAGGGCAGAAGCGCCATTCTGGGCATACGAGGCGGGAATAACATCAGCCTTACCTTCCTCCTTGATCCAACCCTTTGAAGGCGATTTACGCTTGAATTCTGCTATAATACCGTATGGTGATTCTGCAAGATTCTGCTTCATCGAACGTATCTCAACCCCATCTGCCATTTGCCTTTCAACGATGGCATAGAGTTCCTTAGCTGGCAGGTCATACTTTTGTTGCTCCACCTCTTTGCGTTTCCATGCAACTATCTCGTCTAAAACGTCTTTCATACGAATTTAGAATTGAAAAGTGATAATTAAAATTTTGAAAAGGTGAATGAAGGGTTATGAGTTGATCTCTACGAACTTCTTGAAACAAGCCAAGGCTTTGCCACTTTCTAATGATTCGCGTGCGATATTAATGGAGTCAGCCATACTGAGGTTAGCATCCATCACACTGATACCACATGCAGAATTGGCGATGACTACGCTCTTTTGTGCCTCTGTAGCTGTACCCTCAAGGACGGCATCAAAGATCTTCATCGCATCCTCAGCAGTAGCACCACCAAAGATTTCTTCCTGCTTTACATACTTCAGACCCAAATCAACGGGAGTGAGCACCTTCTCGAAATTGTTGGTGCAGATCTTGAAACCACTGGTAAGCGAAATTTCATCGTATCCATCGTAGGAAGTGATGACGCCATAGTTGTCACCCAACTTCTGATGTACATTGGTGTAAAGGCGCAGCTGACTCTGGTTTGCTGTACCGTGTAATGAGTTCTTGGGATGGCAGGGATTCACCAAGGGACCGAGCAGATTGAAACAGGTGGGTACAGCAAGTGCCTTGCGGGTAGGACCAACGAACTTCATGCCGTATGCGAAAAGGGGAGCATGAAGATAGCAGATGCCTGCTTCATCCAGACTCTTCTTCAAAACATCCATATCATCGGTGAATTTCACCCCATGTCCTTGCAGTACGTTGCTTGCTCCGCTCACGCTTGTGCTTCCTCCATTGCCATGTTTAGTAACCTTGTAGCCAGCACCTGCAATGACGAATGCAGAACAAGTGGAGATATTGAATGTATTCTTTCCATCACCACCTGTACCCACAATATCAAGGGTATTGAAGTCATCAAAATCCACACGCTTGCCTGTTTCTAGCAATCCCTGACGGAAACCCAGCAGTTCGTCAACTGTAACGCCACGAGCTTGTAGTGCCATCAGAAGAGCAGCAATCTGTTGTACATTATATTGCTCCTTGACGATATTGAGCATAATTTGGTGAGTATCTTCCTGTGTCAGGGTCTCACCCTCTATGAGTCTTAATAGATATTGTTTCATATTGAATTAGTGTTTTAACCAGTTGCCAATAATAATTTTTCCATCAGGGGTCAGTACGCTTTCGGGATGATACTGGATACCTCGGATATCGTATTCCTTGTGTCGAAGAGACATAATGAAACCTTCGTCTGAAACAGATGTTACCTCCAGACATTCGGGGAAATCCTTTGTATCTACCACCCACGAATGATAACGTCCAATGGTAATGTTCTCAGGTAGTCCTTCGAAGATATAATCTTTAACAATAATGTTGGAAGGAGTAGCCACGCCATGAACAACCTCACCGATATTGGTGAGCTTTCCACCGAAACTTTCACCGATAGCCTGATGACCAAGACAAACACCAAGAATGGGTTTCTTACCAGCGTATGCCTTGATGACATCAAGCAGCAATCCTGCCTCAGAGGGAATACCAGGACCTGGTGAGAGGATAATCTTGTCAAACGCTTCCAATTGACTCATCTCAAACTGATCATTACGATAAACGGTAACCTCAGTACCAAGTTCCTTAACCAGATGGCTCAAGTTGTAGGTAAATGAGTCATAATTGTCTATAATAACTATTTTCATAATGTCTCTGCAATATTGATGGCCTTTCTAAGGGCACCCAGTTTGTGATTTACTTCCTGTAGTTCATATTCCACATCGCTCTTGGCTACAATACCACTACCTGCTTGGAACCAAAGTTCGTTGTTACGGCTGACAAAAGTACGGATAACGATGGCTTGGTTGAGGCTCTTGTCAAAGCCAATAAAACCAATGCATCCACCGTATGCACCACGGTTATGTGGCTCATATTCAGAGATGAGTTGCATGGCACGTACCTTAGGCGCACCAGACAATGTACCTGCGGGGAATGTGTCGATAAAGGCCTTGATAGGATCAGCACCTTCGTCCAGCGTACCACTAACACGACTCACGAGGTGAATAACGTGACTATAGAACTGCATATCTTTGTAGAAGTCCACATGTACACCATGACAATTGCGACTGAGGTCATTGCGAGCCAGATCCACCAACATCACATGCTCGGCATTTTCCTTTGGGTCATTACGAAGATATTCGGCCAGTTGTCTGTCTCGCTCGTTGTTTCCTGTACGGGGAGTAGTACCTGCAATAGGGTCGATGTAGGCTTGATAAGTACCGTTGGATTCGTGGGAAATACGGCAATGTGTCTCGGGACTTGAACCGAAGATGCGGAAACCACCAAAATCGAAATAGAACAGATAAGGACTGGGGTTGATACTACGAAGGGCACGATAGAGCTTGAAGTCATCTCCCTCATATTTCTGCTTGAAACGGCGTGCCAATACTATCTGAAAAACGTCACCTCGCAGACAATGCTTGATGCCACGACGGATATTCTCTCGATGCTCATCGTCGGTGATAGTAGACCAGTAATCCCCAACAGGACGGAAATCGTATGCTTGATAGGCACGATTGCGGCAATCGCGTTCCAACTGATCCAGATCGTCTTCCTCGCCTTCAGAAAGCAGTTCGATAAGAATCAAGCTGTTATTGAAATGGTCAAAGACAATAACATCCTTATATAAAATATAAATAAGGTCTGGTGCATCATTCTCTGCCTGTGTCTCATCCTTTACAGCGATATTCTCGAAATAGCGAACTGCATTGAATGATGTATAACCGTAGAGTCCGCAATAATTAGCGTTTTCACCGGTGATTTCGAATGATTCAATGAATTCGTTGATCAGTTGTGCCGAACCGTATTCCTGATCAATAGGATGTTCTACGATAGTTCCATCAGGGTATTTCAGTTTACCCATGCCATGCTCAATGCTGACGCTGGCAATAGGATGCAGGCCGATGAAAGACTTGGAGTTCTCGCCGCCGTGATAATCAGACGATTCCATCAAGGCAGACTGAGGATAGGCATCACGTACACGCAGATACGTGGATACGGGTGTCACCAAGTCACCAAGGATGGTTTTGGATGCTGTATGATATTTGTAATTCATTACTCTGGCTATTATTTGTATTCCTCAGGTTTGTTTGCAAGATAAGTGTCAAGGTCCTTGTCACCACGTCCACTTACTGTCAATACTACTACCGTATCCTTAGTAAACTGGTCTTTTACCTTGGGCAAAAGAGCCAGAGCATGAGCACTTTCAAGGGCAGGAATAATACCCTCCATACGTGTCAACTCGAACGCAGCTTTAAGGGCTTCATCATCATTGGCGGGAAGAACCTGAGCACGACCACTCTCATAGAGATTACAATGGATAGGACCTGTTCCAGGATAGTCAAGACCAGCAGAGATAGAGTAGGGTTCTACGATCTGACCATCATCTGTCTGCATCAGTTTGATACGACTACCATGCAAGATACCCACTGTACCTACTTGCATACTCGCAGCTGTTTCACCACTTTCAATACCGAGACCTCCAGCCTCACCTAAAACAATCTTAACTCGCTCATCATCAAGGTAATGATAGATAGTACCTGCAGCATTACTTCCACCGCCTACACATGCCATCAAGTAGTCAGGATAATCGCGACCAATCTTCTCCTCAAGCTGCCATTTGATCTCCTCAGAGATAACACTCTGCAAGCGTGCTACCATATCGGGATATGGATGAGGACCAACGGTAGAACCAATGATATAGAACGTATCAGAGGGATGGCAACACCAGTCACGGATTGCCTCGTTGGTGGCGTCCTTCAGGGTCTTGTTGCCACTTTGCACAGGAACAACTGTTGCTCCAAGCATTTTCATACGTTCTACGTTGACGTGTTGACGCTGTACATCCAATGCACCTTGGTAAACCGTACAAGGCATATTCATCAAGGCACAAGCTGTAGCCGTAGCTACGCCATGCTGTCCAGCACCTGTCTCAGCAATGATGCGCTTTTTACCCATCTTTTTGGCCAAAAGTATCTGTCCAAGTGCATTGTTGATCTTGTGCGCACCTGTATGATTCAAGTCTTCACGCTTCAGATAAAGCTGACAACCGTATTTCTCGCTCATGCGTTTAGCATAGTAAAGGGGAGAAGGACGACCTACATAGTCCTTCAGAAGGGCATAGTATTCGTCATGAAACTCCTTACTCTCGATGATGGGCAAGTACTGCTTTTTCAGGTTCTCAACGGTGTGATAAAGTATCTCAGGGATGTAAGCCCCACCAAACTCACCATAATAGCCGTTTTCGTCTACGTTGTATGTCATATCCTTTGTTTGTTTTATTATCCAAATAATGTTATCTGTCTCGTCTTGGGTCTTAAAAAAAGAACCTCCCGTAAGTACGAAAGGTTCTTCTCTGTTCTATGCATGTCCGTTTACATAGGGGCGCGACCATTTGACTTACGATTTTTTGAATCCCAAGCTGTGCCAACGCCAATATGTACGTGTCATTTGTCTCATAACGTTTGCAAAGTAACAACAATTCTTTCAAATAGACAAACTTTTGGGCAGAAAAATATTAATTTGTCGCAAAAATGTGAGTTTTCCCAATAATCCTCTTTGTCTATTTCTCTACAGTAAAGCCATAAACGGTGATATCTCCGTATTCATTCGATGGTTTTGCTGAGGTATCTACAATCACATACTCTCCTGGTGAAAGCGGTTGAAGTGGGGTGATTTTATAACGCTCGTCAGGGAGCAGTTCGATACGGAACGTTGTCAGATCGATATAGAGTGGATTACAATCTTCCAGTTTGATCTTTGGGAACTTACGGTACTGTTTCTTCTGCTTCATCTTCACGATGAGATAGTCGTGTAAAGTACCCCCTTGCGTTTTGAGTACAAAAGTAGGACGGTTACTTTCGGCTAACTGGCGTGAACGTGGTCCCCACACATATCGTTGACTCTTAGCCTTCGTTTCAGCAATATCTGCTATCTTCCATCCTGGTTTGATTTCGGTTTGAGTGGAGACACCATTAAGTTCATATAATTGGTTGTTGATGCTCATCCATGCTACTGTGTTCAGTTTCTGGGCATGACTCGCTGAACAAATAATGAGGCAAAGAAATAGGGTAGTGATAATCTTTTTCATTCTCTAATAGTGTTTTTTGCATGCCAAAGTTATTATTTTTGCCTTGTTCGTGCAATTTTTTCTTGTAAATCTCCTGTTATTTCTTGTTAAATGACAGAAAAAGCACTAAATTTGTACTCAATATATAATAATTAGGTATAGGTTTATGACCATTGCAATCGGAATTTTGATGTTGCTGAGCTATATACTGATAGCATCAGAGCACATTACGAACATCAACAAAGCTGCTACGGCTATGTTTGCCGGTGTGGCTGGATGGGTTCTCTTTATGTGTACAGGAACAGAGTTTATCAGCACCATCCACGCCGCCGAATTCACCGAGTATCTGGATGGAGCTGCACCTGATTGGCAACATTCACATCAGTTTATTGCCAACAATGTGTTCCTGCGTCACAGTATGTATATCTGTTCGTTGGTGATGTATCTTCTGGCTACCATAGCCATCGTTGACGTACTCAACGCCAATGAGTGTTTCGGTTTTTTGAAGGGTTGGATTCGTAATCGCAATAGTCAGTGGGTGTTGTGGATCAGTTGTATTATAGCCTTTCTGCTTTCTGCAAACCTGGATAACCTAACCACCACTATGCTGATGTTGCTGATACTGAAGAAAGTTGTGGCTGATGACACACAGCGCCTTTACATTGGTGCTGCTGTACTGATTGCCGCTAATTGTGGTGGATGTCTGACGGTGATTGGGGATATAACATCATTGATGGTATGGTCGAAGGGTGCTGTTACACCAGGCAATTTCACTGGTGCTATGGTACTGCCAGCCTTGGTGGCCATGATTGTTCCAGTTGCATTGATTTCCAGAAAACTGCCATCAACAATCTCGCTTGTTCGTCCTACTGTTATATTTCGTGGTGACGACGATCTGCTACCTCTATGGCAGCGTATAATCTTGATGGCCATTGGTATGTGTGGTCTGTGGTTTGTGCCTACTTTCAACCGTATCACACTTCTGCCTCCCTTCCTCGGTGCCCTTTGTGTGCTGTGTCTGTTGTGGGTGTTGAATGAAATCTTCAATCGTGGACGCATGCGTTCTGAACAACCCTCAATCTTGCAGGGAGGTGACCATCGATTGCTTTATGAAAGCATTCAAGTGATTATGTTTCTCGTGGGTATGAGCCTCAGTGTCAGCGTATTGATAGAATGTGGTGTGATGCAGGTTCTGCACAGATGGGCTGATGCACTGGTGCCCAACATCTACATTTTCAGCGTTATCATGGGTTTCTTCAGCGCTGTAATGGACAACGTAGCTCTTGTGCTTACCGGAATTAACGTCTATGATATCGTGCCAGCTGATGTTGCTGCCACTTCGCATGACCTCTTGTTCGACGTCAATGGATCTTACTGGCACATGATTGTCTATTGTGGCATTGTAGGTGGTCTGTTGCTTCCCATTGGTAACACAGCAGGGTATGCCTTGATGCGTAGCGAGGACATGAGCATGTGGTGGTATTTCAAACATATCACGTTGAAGGTTCTGTTAGGCTGGGCCCTTGGCCTTGGTGTCTACTTCCTGGTAATCAACTTCATCAGATAAGAAAGCAGGTAATTCATGAATACATACGAAATACTCTCACACCTCGACATAGACACCCTGAATGGGATGCAGCAAGAGATGCACGAAGCATGTCGTAAGCATGACAATGTGGTGCTGTTGAGCCCAACGGGTAGTGGTAAGACCTTGGCATACCTCATTCCTTTGGTTAATGATATTGACACAAAGCAGGATAGCGTTCAGGCTTTGGTGTTGGTTCCATCACGTGAGTTGGCTATGCAAACAGCCAAGGTACTGAAGGACATGAATTGTGGTGTGCGAGGTGTGGCTGTCTATGGGGGACGTCCTGCCATGGATGAACATCGCACCATCAAAGGCGTACTTCCACACGTGATTATTGGTACTCCTGGCCGTGTGCTGGATCATCTGAAGAAGGAGAATTTCAGTCCTGCACTAATCAACAGACTTGTCATCGATGAGTTTGACAAGTCTCTCGAATTAGGTTTTCAAGACGAGATGTCTGAGGTTTTAGCATTCCTAACCTCAGTAAGAAGTCGTTTATTGCTCTCTGCAACAGATTGTCCTCAGATACCTTTATTTGTTGGTACAGATAATGATGCCTATCGTCTTGATTTCCTTGACGATACAGAGCAAATTCCTGATCGTATTGAAGTACAGGTAGTACGCTCAGCAGTAAAAGACAAACTGGAATGCCTTGGTGCCTTGCTCTGTGAACGTGGACAACAATCATCCTTGGTATTTGTGGGTTTCAGGGAAAGCGTGGATCGTGTAACAAAATATCTTTCACAGCAAGGTTTCTGTGTTTCTGCCTTTCATGGTGGCATGGACCAACCAGACCGAGAAAGAGCCCTGTTCCGTTTTACCAGTGGTGCATGCAATGTGATGGTTTGTACGGATTTGGCTTCACGAGGACTGGACATCCCCGAAATAGATAATGTCATCCACTATCATCTGCCAATGGATGAACAGGCTTATGTTCACCGTAATGGCCGTACAGCTCGCTGGGATGCAGTAGGTAATGCCTTTATCATATTAGGTCCAGAGGAATACCTGCCTGAGTTCATAGAGGGAGATTTGGCAGAATATGAGATTGCTCAGCAGACAGTATCTGCGATGAAATCGGGCAAATTTGCCGTTCCTCAACCTAAATGGGAGAGTTTCTATATAGGACGTGGCAAGAAGGACAAACTATCAAAAGGAGATATTGCCGGTTTTATGATGAAGATTGGCGGATTAGACAAGGAGGAATTAGGACGTATAGAGGTGCGTGACCACTGTGCCTATGTTTCTGTGATGCGAAGTAGGGTGCGTGAGCTTGTACTGAGAATACGTGGACAGAAGATTAAGGGCATGAAGACCATTATTGAACCAACCAGGTAGTGAAATGATTCCATTTTCTTAAGTATAACGAAGCATTTTACACGTACAAAAAACACGTATTAACTACGTATTGTCTACGTACAGCCTACGTACAGCCTACGTATAGCCTACGTAGGTGTACGGTGTTTGTACGGTGTTTGTACGTTGTTTGTACGTAGGAAGTACGCAATAAAAGCGAGAAACTTGTATAACATACACTTACGTCTCTGAGAGGGCAAACCAAAATGTCAAAAAAAGCCACTCAGCACGTTGAGAGTGACTGAGCGGTCTATTTTCTTGTTTTAGTCAGTTGTTTTAGGTGCTCTTACAAGGAGCATTTGATTGGGATCAGTTAGGATTCGTATTTCTTCTTTTTGCAAAAGTAATCTTTTTTTCTTAGAACACAAAATAATTAAGCACTTTTTTTCAAAATAACCTAAAATCCGCAACTAGTTAG
>DCIS01000020.1:0-811 GCA_002317475.1 Prevotellaceae bacterium UBA1720
T
This sequence comes from Prevotellaceae bacterium UBA1720, assembly GCA_002317475.1. GTDB lineage: Bacteria > Bacteroidota > Bacteroidia > Bacteroidales > Bacteroidaceae > Physcousia. Next base: position 2 of record DCIS01000020.1, read on the forward strand.
GACTCTGTGGATCTGGCATTTTACCTTTTGGCCATATCAGTTCACGTTCAAAAGCATGTATGGAAAGGGTGCAGATGAGAGCAAGGATGACAAGGTGAAGTTTGTGATATCTGATCATGGTTAGTGCGTTTATTTATGAACTTACTTTCGCAAATTTAGACATAATGAGCGACATAAACAAAGGATAAACGTGAAAAGTTTGCAAAGCAAGATTTTCTTTGTAACTTTGCACGCAATTAAAGACAGATTTGCCACCAATAAATAGAAATTTTTAGTAATTCGATAATTAAAACATATATATATGTATTATGTAAAGAAAACAATGGAAGTGTCTGGAAGTCATTTCCTGAAACTAAATCACGAAAGCAAGTGCGAAAATCTGCATGGTCACAACTGGATCATCACCGTTTACTGCAAGGCTCGTGAACTGAATGATGATGGCATGGTGGTTGATTTTACACACGTCAAGGCTTTGGTACATGGCTATCTTGACCACACGAACCTCAACGAGAAACTTGACTTCAATCCTACTGCAGAGAACATTGCACATTGGATTGTGGGAAGAGTTCCCAACTGTTATCGTGCTGATGTACAAGAGAGTACAGGCAATGTAGCCTCATACGAGATTGACGAGTAATTCATATATGCAAATTCGAAAAACTTGAATACTTACTTAGTCAACGAGATATTCTATTCCCTGCAGGGCGAAGGTCGCTTCACAGGTGTGCCAGCAGTGTTTATTCGATTAAGCGGCTGTAACATGAAATGCTGGTTTTGTGACACACAGCACAATGAAGGTCACGAAATGAG
>DCIS01000020.1:853-8167 GCA_002317475.1 Prevotellaceae bacterium UBA1720
CACGGCATGTGGTCATTACGGGTGGCGAACCTTTGTTGCAACTCTCCCAAGAACTTACGGAGAAACTGCACGAGGCAGGCTATTTCATACAAATTGAAACCAACGGCACGCTACCTTTACCTGAAGGTGTAAAGATAGACTGGATCACCTGTTCACCTAAAGGTAACGTCAAGGGAAACAATCACTCCCCTATCCTACTGCAACATATTGATGAACTGAAAGTTGTATATGAAGGATTAGAGCAAGACTTGAACGTATGGAATGACGTACAAGCCCAGGAATATCGTCTGCAACCCTGCGATGTAAAAGATGAGGAACGCAACAAATCGATTGTTGAGGCCACCATCAATTTCATACTGAAACATCCCAAATGGCATCTGTCATTACAAACGCACAAGATGCTTGATATCATGTAGTCTGCCTCTTCAATACAAACAGTCTGCACATCCCCATAATATATAGCATAAGGTCCGCCACATCATGTAACGGACCTTATTTATTGAAAACGTAGAATTAATTACTTTTTGGGTTCTGCCTTCTTTGCAGGAGCTATTTTTGCTGGTGCCTTTTTGGCTGGAGCCTTTTTGGCTGGAACAGCCTTAGTAGCCACTTCCTTCTTAGGAGCTTCTTTCTTCACTGGCTCTGCCTTCTTTGCAGGAGCAGCCTTCTTTGGAGCAGGTACAGGTTTTGCAGGCTCCTTCTTAGGAGCAGGTTTCTTTACTGTAGGTTCCTTCTTAGCAGGTGCTGCTTTCTTTTCAGGTGCAGCCTTAGGTTCAAGTTTAGCCAGACGAGCGCGCAAACTGCTGATCTCCTTCTCGTAAATCTCAATGTCAACACCTTGATTATGAATGGTAGTGTAGAGTGCGTTGAGTTCGTCATTTTCAACCTCTATGGGGAAGAGATCCTGAACGCGCTTGATGAAGTCACCAAGGATATTCATGTAGTTGGTAAATGCATCATAGGGACTATCATAGAAGCTACGATACATGTTGACACTTGAAGGCTTAGTAGTCATGAAGCGGAAATTGTTGCTTGCCTGAATACGATCCCAGTCTTGCTTGATACGACGATCCTGGCATGCAAGGATACGTCCTGCCTCTTGATAGAGTTTATGGAAAGCCTCACGCTGCATGTGGTTACCCAACCAACAAGAGGTGTCGCGCTCCTCGTCGTTCCAACTAACATACTCAGGCATATCCATTGCTGCAACAGCCTTGGTCTTGCCAATAATCTCACTTGGAGTAGCAAATTCTATGCCACGCTCCTTGCATGCAGCAGGAAGAGCCTTGAAGAAGTCAAGGATGTTGCTGCTCAGAGGCTGGAAGATGCCCAACGCACAGAGTTCCATGAAGAGGTTGACAACCTGCTCATCCTGTGGCAACTGTGCAATCCAGTCTGCATAGCGATCACTCATCAGAGGATATTCGCTCCAACTACTGTCACTGAAACGCAATGAGATATCATCAGACAGTTTGTAGTCGCGGAGCAACAAGCTGACGTTGGGATTATGTGCACAACTGTATACGAAGTGAGGACTCTTCCAACCCAACACATGCTTGGCACCCTCAGCTATCATTCCATTGAAGCCCATCATACCAGCAAGATTACCGATCTCATCACTATAGATCAGCGAACTATTACGCAGTACCTTGGGTGTCTGTCCAAAGAGCTCTGTAATCTTCTTGCACTGACGCTGAACTTCCTCTTTGAACACGTCCTCATTTGCGATTGAAGACAGACCATGGCTGTAAGGCTCAGCAAGGAATTCCACACAACCTGTCTTGCTCAGATCCTGCAACAACTCAATTACCTCTGGTGCATAATCCTCAAGGAGCTCAATTGCCACACCTGAAAGAGAGAAGGCAACCTTGAAGTACTTGCCGTAGGTCTGGGTCATCTCTAACATTGCCTTCAATGAAGGAATATAACTGCGTTCTGCAGTCTCTGTGATGGCACGCTCGTTCTCGTAGTCATCATAATAGTAATGATCAGTACCGATATCAAAGAAGCGATATCTTTTGAGGTGAACGGGCTGATGTATCTCGAAATATAAACAAATTGTTTTCATATTTGCTTAACTTTAATTTTAAATTCTTTAATTCTTAATTACCTGATGTCCTTTACTGCGTTGAGGTATTCACCATTGTTGAACCATCCACGACCACAGAGTTGGTTATAGCACTCACGGATGCGCAAGCCTACCTTCTCCCATGTGATACGGTCAACCTCCTTAATACCCTCCTCACTAAGTTGCTTCCAGAGTGAATCGTTGGTACAAAGCGAATACATTGCGTCAGCCATAGCATCAATATCCCAGTAGTCAACTTTAATGACATTATCCAGAATCTCGCCACAACCAGACTGCTTGGAAATGATGCTGGGACAACCACATTGCATAGCCTCAAGAGGAGCAATACCAAATGGTTCAGACACAGAAGGCATTACGAAGACATCACTACGCTTGTAACATTCGTAAACCTGCTTACCACGCTGGAAACCAGGGAAGTGACAACGATCGGCAATACCATAGTTGGCAGCCAAGTCAATCATAGCGTTCATCATATCACCACTACCTGCAAAGCAGAAACGGATGTTATGGGTACGGTCCAACACACGCTTTGCAGCCTCCAGGAAGTATTCAGGACCCTTCTGCATGGTGATACGACCCAGATAGGTCACAACCTTTTCCTCAGGACGACGTGTCTCTGGTATATCCAGATACTCCTGACTCAAGGGATAAACAGCATTGTGCATGGCAACGCACTTGTTGGGATCCTGATGATACTGGTTAATGACGGTCTGACGAGTCAGTTCACTAACACACATGATACAATCAGCATGATCCATACCATTCTTCTCAATGCTATAGACGGTAGGGTTAACCTTACCACGAGAACGGTCGAAATCAGTAGCATGAACATGGATACAAAGTGGCTTGCCACTAACCATCTTGGCATGTACACCTGCAGGATAGGTCAGCCAGTCATGTGCATGGATAAGGTCAAACTGCTCACTACGTGCCAAAACACCGGCGATAATAGAGAAATTATTAATCTCATCGTGCAAGTTGCCAGGATAACCACCAGCGAACTGCATACATCCGAGGTCGTCAAGACCCTGCATATAGTTGAAGTCTGCATAGATATGGTCACGGAAACGGAAATAATCCTCAGCCGTATGACCAATCATGCGATCCTTGATGGCATCATAGTTAGCATCACGCCAAGCTATGGGCACCTGACTCATATTGATGATATTCAAGAACTTCTCTTCCTCACCAGTAGGTTTGGGCAGACAGAAGGTGGTCTCTACATCGCCCTGAAGACTCAAGCCCTTAGTGATACCGTAACTGGCAACTGCCAATCCACCATAAATCTTGGGAGGAAATTCCCATCCGAACATTAAAACTTTCATTGTCTTTTCCTCCTTATTTAATATTCATTATACTTATCGAGTAATTTCACAACACGCATGATTTCTGCTACATTCATAGCAAAAGATACTGCGCCTCGGCCATGGAATGGTGGATTACCATCAAACAGTTCGGGAATAGTACCGATACAGTGGTAGAAGAGCTCTTCTTCATAACCTACCAACTGGCGCTCAACGAAACCTACCTTCGAACGTCCGTACACACGCAGGCATGCCTCCATGTAGAATCCTCCGAGCCAAGGCCATGCTGTACCCTGATGATAAGCATAGTCACGCTGTTGCTGGGGACCTACATACATGGGATTATAACCACCACTCTTGGGTGAGAGTGAACGCAGACCTTTGGGAGTAAGCAACTCCTTGGTACAGAGATCGAGAACAGTCTTCTTCTGTTTCTGGTCCAGAGGGCTGTAATCAAACGCAACGGGGAAGATCATGTTGGGGCGAACACTCCAATCCATCATGGTTCCGTCTACATAGTCCAACAGATAACCATGCTGATTGAGGAAGGTCTCGAGGAAACCCTTCTTTGCTTGTTCTGCAACGCTAGCAAGCATCTCACAGTTCCTCTCATCGTCCACATAACGGCTAATCTCCTCGCTGAACTTCAGACAGTTATACCACAAGGCATTAACCTCAACAATATATCCTGAACGAGGAACGATAGGACGACCGTATGACTGACTGTTCATCCATGTAATAGCCTTCTCCTGACCACCTGGTGCATAAAGCAGACCGTTATCATGAACTTCGAGTCCAGGATGATCGCCACGATGGATATACTCCATGATGTCTCGAACAAGTTTGCCATACTTCTTGTATACAGTCTCCATGTTGGTCAACTTGCCATACTGCTGAATACACCATACGGCCCACAGCAATACATCAGGTTGTTCCATCTCATAGATCTTGACGCTGAGAGGCTTTCCTTCTATGAATTCACGGATACCTTTCTCTGCGGTCTTCATTACAGCCTCGAACTTGTCAAACTCACCATTGGTAATGGTAAGACCTGGGAGGGAGATGAACATGTCTCGAGCACGGCATTTGAACCAAGGATAACCTGCCAATACATAATCACCATGGTCGCGGTGAACAAGGAACTGATGTGCACTGTTTACGAGGTTGTGATAGAAATTATCACGTGGTGTGCGGACATTAACCTCAAAGTCGGCCAACTTAGCCAACTCCTTGGTCTTGATCTCGTTCAGACCTGCGCTGAAGACAACACTTTCGCCCTTCTTGATAGTAAATTCAAAATAACCAGGTGCATAGAGGTCTTCATTGCCTGCATAGCCACGCTCCTGCTCCTTGGGATATTCCATACCCATATACCAGTCTGGACGGTACACGAAGGTATTCTCTTTGTTGATCTGCATGAACAGCTCAGGATAACCAGGATACATACAGGTCTTGATACCATTCTCTACCATGTGGTAACTCTTGTCCACGGCATCATTCTTGTGTGTGAACTCGCGTACACTGCGGAATGCCAGGAAAGGCTGAAGACGAAGGGTTGTCTCGCTATGTGCATCTACCAACGTGTAACGGATGATGAGGCGATCCTCAAAATGCTGGAATACTTCCTCGCGCTTCAGGAGGACGCCACCTACACGATACAAGGTGGTAGGAACTTTCAGGCTGTCAAATTCACGGATGTACTTATGACCACGGGGACTGAAATTATTACCCTGGTACTTATGGAGGCCCAGATTGAACTCGGCACCATGCTGAATGACTGTGGCATCCAGCGAACTGAGAAGCACATGGTTCTCATCGTCAAGTTCAGGTACAGGCACAACCAAGAGACCATGGTACTTTCGTGTATTACAGTCCACGAGAGTCGTACATGAGTAGGCTCCAGAACGATTACTACGCAGGATCTCCTTCTTCAGGGAATCCTCCAAGTTCGTCATCTGAGTCTTGTCAAAACGTAAATAACTCATAGTCGAATTGTGTTTTATTGGTTTTTGTGTTTATTTAGGTTAGCAGATTCGGAGAGGTTGATTGGTAAAACCTTCATTTCCGATTTATCGTTTCAAAATTAGTAATTATTTATGATACACCGAAACATTTCCATAGAATTTTTCACATCATACCGCATTTTAATCAATATTTCCTTGGGAAAGACAGAAAAAAAATATAATTTTGTGTTGTATAACATATTTTAGTGTCTATTCCATAGGCTTAAAACGAGGGATTTCGGTATTACATCTCCTAATAACGGATAGTTTTTACCCTCAGGAACACTTGAACTGAACGATGGCAAAGATTTGTATTACAAACGAAGAGGTACTGCAGCGAATGCCCAATTTAGAGCGAACATTAACGCCCGATCAAAGGCAGAAGGTACTGCATGGAATTCGCATTCAAACGTACAAAAAGCATGAGAGGGTATATTCAGAATATGAACGTGCCCATGACTTGCTCTTTGTCATCAGCGGTAAACTAAAGATCTTCAAGGATGGAACAGGTGGCAAGCAACATATCATTCGTGTGGTCCTACCAAACAATTTCCTTGGTTATCGTGCCTTTTTTGCTCAGGAGGATTATCGTACAAGTGCTGAAGCTCTTGAGACCGCAGAAGTGGCTCACATCTCACTCAGCATGCTCAATGACATGATGCATGTCAATGCCGAACTGGCTTGTTTCTTTGTCACAGAACTTGCCATGCATCTGGGCACAGCTCACGAACGTGCAGCCAGCCTCACACAGAAGCATATTCGTGGCCGTTTGGCCGAAGCCCTACTCTATTTGCGCGATGCATACGGATTAGAGGAAGACGGCTGTACCTTAAGCATTTACCTCAGTCGTGAGGATATGGCTAATCTGTCAAATATGACCACCAGCAATGCTATCCGTACCCTTAGTGCTTTTGCACAGGAGAGGATCATAGCTATTGACGGAAGAAAGATAAAACTGATCAATATTGATGCTCTTGAGAGAGAGAGCAAATTCGGATAACTTCATCCACCTTCTCATCCATTGGCAGGGTGGCATCTATCCAGTGAATGTGTGTGCCTCTCTTTTCCATGCCGCGGAACCAAGTCATCTGACGTTTGGCAAACTGATGAATGGCTATCTCCAGTTGGCGTACCATTTCATCATATTCTAACTGTCCTGTAACATAGAGGGTTAGATACTTATATTCCAGGCCATAATACAACAGGTCCTCAGCTGGAACCTTTTCCAGCAAGTGCCTGATTTCATCAACCATGCCTTCCTCCAATCGAGCATGCAGACGACGAGTGATCTTCTCGCGTCTCAACTCCCGATCTATGTCCACTCCAATGTTCAGGCTATGAATCTGAGGGAAATCCCTCTCGCTTATCCTATGCTCTTTATAGTAGGTTTGGATCTCAATGGCACGTATGGCACGCTTGGCCGTGTCAATATCGGTACTGTTATGCAGCTCCTTATATCCTTTTAGGATTTCGGTCAGTTCGTCTAGCGTTTTACCCTCAAGGCTGGCTCGCAGTTCCTTGTTTTCTGGTACTGGCACCATCTTGTAGCTCTTCAGCACAGATTCAATATACAGTCCTGTTCCCCCACACAGGATAGGTTGTTTTCCACGTGCCACGATGTCATTGTATGCCTTCCAGAAATCTTGCTGATACTGGAAAAGGTTATATTTCTCCCCAGCATCCAATATATCTATAAGGTGATAGGGCACCTCTACCCCATTCACCGTGTAGTCTTTCAGATCTTTACCCGTACCGATATCCATACCTCGATACACCTGACGACTATCTGCACTGATAATCTCAGCATTACCTATTCGTGCTGCAAGATGTGCAGCCAGATCAGTTTTACCACTTGCTGTAGGGCCAAGTATCGTTATGATATCGTACATAGGAATCGAGTTGTCGAGAAATCGAGTTA
>DCIS01000152.1:0-4222 GCA_002317475.1 Prevotellaceae bacterium UBA1720
ATCTTGCCCCAAGGAGACAACAGGTCATATTCCTGCTGCAGATTGGTCAGTTCCAACTGAAGGGCAGTACGTGATGCTCCGAACTGGGCATACTCAGTCGTTACGACATCAATATCTGTGGATGAACCGGTCGTCTCGGCCGTTGCCTTACCCAAGGTATTGAGCATGTCCTTTTTCAGTTCCTCCAACTGGTTCTTGCTCGTCAGCAGATTATGCAGCTGGCTATTGTCCATAGCCCCGCCGTTCTCACGCTCCTTGACGTGCAACACGCCTTGTTCTCTCAGTTCCTGAAGGAAGGCGTCATATTCTTTATGAAATACCAAGAAGGTATATTTGGTCATTTTGCCAATCATGCGCTTACCTCCTTTCCTGTTTCTGCTTCTTTAGCACGTTTTTCCTGCAGCGACTTCAGAATCTTCTGGCTTGACTTGGAGAGGTTCTCCTCGTCCTCCATGAATCGCTTGATCTTGCGCACGGCCTCCTGATAACCTGGAATCTGCACCTTTTCGAAGAGGTTCACCTTCTGGGTGGTCTTCTTACGGGCATGTTCCAGCAAATGAAGCTTGGCCAGCACAAACTCACGCTCTACAGCCGTCTTGGCGAGACCCTGCAACAGATTGATGCCATCAAAATACCACTTGGGAGAACTGAACAGTCCAAAGGGTTTGACCTCCAGTCGGATGTTGTCAAGGATAGGGACGCGAACGCCAGCAATCTTCTTGACAGACATCTCCACGTCCTTCAGGGCAACCAACGATGGGTCGAACTCACCCCAAAGGGCATACATGGATTCATAACCTCCGATCTGACTTTCCAGTTTCTTCTGCAGCGCAATGTCATCCTCCTTGCATTTCTTCACCTCAAGGCGCAGTGCAGTCTCCTTGCTCTTGATGATGGGCAGGGTACGCTGACGCATCTTCAGGTTCTTCTCGATCTGCTGAAGCGATGTCTTATTATATTGAAACTTGATTGCCATTGAATATTACTTCCAATAGATATCTGTAAATTCTTTCTTGATATTAACCTCCTCAAGCTTGAAGTACTTGCGGAAGAGACTCCAGGTTACGTCGAGCATCTCCTCGGTGTTGAGGTTGACGTCGATAGCCAGCAACTTGGCTGCGTAGTCCTTGGCGAAGTCCAGACAGCGATTGTCGTAGTCGGTCAGGTCGAAACCATTCTCCAGCTTGGTCTTTGCATTGGCAGCATCGGCGTACAGACGGATAGCGGCATTCATCACCTGTGAGTGGTCCTTACGGGTCTTCTTACCAGCAACCAACTGCTTCAGACGAGACAGTGAACGGAAAGGATCGACAACGACCTTACCCACGTCAGAGTCACGACGGAGATAGAGCTGACCCTCGGTGATGTAACCAGTGTTATCGGGTACAGCATGGGTGATGTCACCACCACTCAGTGTAGTTACGGCGATAATGGTAATAGAACCACCACCTACGCTCTCAGGGAACTGCACGGCCTTCTCGTAGATCTTGGCCAAGTCAGAGTAAAGCGAACCAGGCATAGAGTCCTTAGAAGGAATCTGGTCCATACGGTTACTTACGATAGCCAGAGAGTCTGCGTAAGAGGTCATATCAGTTAGCAGAACCAATACCTTCTCGTTCTTCTCCACTGCGAAATACTCAGCAGCGGTCAATGCCATGTCGGGAATCAACAGACGCTCAACGGCAGGGTCCTCGGTGGTGTTGATGAAGGAGATAATACGGTCCAGCGCACCTGCGTTAGAGAAGGTGTTGCGGAAGAAGTAATAGTCATCGTTGGTCATACCCATACCACCCAGGATGATCTTGTCAGCCTTGGCACGCATGGCTACCATAGCCATTACCTCGTTGAAGGGCTGGTCGGGGTCAGCGAAGAAAGGAATCTTCTGACCAGAAACCAAGGTGTTGTTCAAGTCGATACCTGCGATACCGGTAGCAATCAGTTCGCTGGGCTGACGACGTCGAACGGGGTTCACTGAAGGACCACCGATCTCAACATCCTTACCCTCGATCTCTGGACCGCCATCGATAGGCTGACCATAAGCATTGAAGAAACGACCAGCCAACTGGTCACTGACCTTCAGCGAAGGACTCTTGCCAAGGAATACCACCTCAGCGTTGGTTGGGATACCACCTGTACCCTCGAATACCTGGAGGGTCACGTCGTCACCCATAATCTTTACCACCTGGGCCAACTTGCCATTGATGGTAGCCAGTTCATCGTAACCCACACCCTTTGCCTTCAAAGAGCAGGTAGCCTTGGTGATCTGGCTAATGGAAGTATATACTTTTTGAAATGCTGTTGCCATAATTGTCAATTTTCAATTAAGAAATCATTGCCTCAACCTGTGCCTTGTAGCTATTGTACTGCTCGCTCTGATAGGGAGAGTAGTTCATCTGCTTGCAGACGTTGATGAGCTTCTTGAAGTAATCCACTACATCCAGGAAGGTATCAAACTGATAATCCTTCTCGCAGACAGCTGTAACAAGGTTCAGGATCTCCTCCTGACGGCTCAATGGTGTTACGGCATCTACCTCATCAAAGGCATCCTGCTGGAGGATCACGTAGTCAATAACCTCTGACTTCCAGAAGGTGACGTGATACTCTACGGGTACACCGTCATCACCCAGAATGTTGATCTGCTCGGCAATCTCCTTACCACGGAGCATGCGGGTCTTCAGGTCAAGTACCTTGGGAATCCACTTGTCGTTGATATGGTTAGCGATATACTCACCGAACTCGGGATATTCGAGGTACTTTGAATAAGAATCAATGGGGTTGACAGCGGGATAGCGCTTCTTATCGGCACGCTCCTGCTCCAGACCGTAGAAGCAACGAGCCACCTTCTTGGTGTTCTCAGTTACAGGCTCCTTCAGGTTACCACCAGCAGGTGATACGGTACCGAGGAAGGTGATACTACCCACCTCGCCATTGTTCAGATAAACATATCCGGCACGACCGTAGAAGTTGGAGATCAAGGCACCGAGGTCCATGGGGAATGCATCGGGACCAGGAAGTTCCTCCATACGGTTTGACATCTCACGCAATGCCTGTGCCCAACGAGAGGTAGAGTCGGCCATCAGCAATACGCGAAGACCCATAGAACGATAGTACTCGGCCATGGTCATAGCGGTGTATACTGATGCCTCACGGGCAGCTACAGGCATGTTTGAGGTATTGGCGATGATGATGGTACGCTCCATCAACTTACGACCAGTGTGGGGGTCAACCAGTTCGGGGAACTCAGTGAAGATTTCTACAACCTCATTGGCACGCTCACCACAGGCAGCGATGATTACGATGTCTGCCTCAGCCTGCTTTGAGATGGCATGCTGGAGCACGGTCTTACCAGTACCGAAAGGACCAGGGATAAAACCGGTACCACCCTCTACGATGGGGTTGAAGGTGTCGATGGTACGTACACCTGTCTCCAACAGCTTGAATGGACGGGGCTTCTCCTTGTAGTTGGTCATGGCAAACTTCACAGGCCAGTGCTGAATCATGTTCACCTCGATGTCATTGCCCTTCTCGTCGGTGAGGACGGCCATGATATCCTTAATCTTATACTGACCGGCAGGAGCAATGCTCTTCACGGTAGCAGTACCCTCCATCTGGAAGGGAGCCATGATCTTCAGAGGCTGGCAGTTCTCGATAACCTGTCCCAACCAATCGCTGGCCTGTACCTTGTCACCTACCTTGGCGATAGGGGTGAAGTCCCATACACGGTCATCGTCAAGGGGATCGGTGTACTGTCCACGCTTCAGGAAGACACCCTCCATCTTGTCGAGGTCGTTCTGCAGACCATCATAGTTCTTACTCAACATACCGGGGCCCAGCTGAACCTCGAGCATGTGACCTGTAAACTCAGCAACGGCACCGACTTTCAGTCCACGGGTGCTTTCGAACACCTGGACATACACGTCCTGACCCAGCACCTTGATGACCTCGGCCATCAAGCGGTCACCGCCTGTCTCAATGTAGCAAATCTCGCCCTGGCTAACTGCTCCATCCACTCGGAGAGTCACCATGTTGGCAATTACGCCACTTACAGTTCCTTTTGTCATTTTATGTATTGTATTTTGTTTATTTCTCTAGTTTCAATGACCTTTCCACTGAATGGAAAGACACATCATTATTTCTCTGATTGGTTATAACCTGTGGTGCCCTTGTCATAAACACTCTTGGCCACAAACTCCTCAGGTACCTTTGCCTCACTGCGGAGATT
>DCIS01000152.1:4292-7829 GCA_002317475.1 Prevotellaceae bacterium UBA1720
CAGCATCTCCAGTTTGCACAGATAGGCGAAGACGGTCTCAATGCAGAATGGATCAACAAATGTATGCTCATCCAACCATATCCACTTGTAGGCATCAATGCGCTTCTCCTTCTCCACGGGATCCTCTATCTCGGCAATCCTCATCAGTTCGGGTACATAATCGTATTCACGACCGAGGTCAAAATCCTTTGACTTGTTCATGCGCATCATCTCGGTGATTTCATTGTCACCCTGGATATAGTCGGCAATGTTCCATCCATTCTTGCGAGCAATCAGCGCTGTCAGGATATTGGTGATGTTGAAGTTCATCTTGAACCACTTCACCACAAACTTGTTCTTATTCTGAAACGCATATTCATAGTATGCCATCATCAGTTCATCACCGGGATAATAACCGGGTTCATCCTTTCTGACATAGTATGAATTCATCAGGAATCTTGGCAAGAACGAAGGGTAGCCCTTGATCTTGCTATCATCGTAGTTACACTCCTCAATGAGTTTCAGGAGTTCTTCTATGGTGTAGTTTCCCAGTACCTTTATCTCTGCGTTAGGGTTCTTCAGCAGTGTCAGCAGGTTTTGGCAATCGTGTTTCAGATATACGGTGTAGAGTAACCTCATGTCCGACTTGGACAACTCCTCCTTGCACATCAAGCGGAAACTGGCATACGAGATACCTTTGTTGTTTCCGTCTGAGGACAAAACCGGAACATCTGTCATTAAAAAATAGTAACTGCCCATTTCTTGAATTGAAAATTGAAAATTGAAAATTGAAAATTCAATTCATCAAATTAGAAAAGCATTTCAACGAGTTGAGGACGCAGGAAGTTCTTGAAATAGGTCTCGAACTCCTCCTTGCCAAAGTTCACTTTGTAACTACCGTCAGCGGGAGCGATGGTGAACAATGTGCTCTTGCCGTTAACCTGCTCAATGGTGACACCCTTGTTCAGCAGATCCTGAGCCTTGGCTGCGAAATATGCCTTGAGGCTGGCTGCATCCTCGGTGCTGATTACTACGGGCTCATTCTCTACCCATTTGCCTGCCAATGCTACGGCAAACTGACCCAGGAAGTCCTTGTCGGCAACCAGGCCGTTGACAGCCTCTTTCACGATCTTGTCAGTCATGACGTTGGCAATTTCACTCTTCAGGGCATTCAGAGCCTGGCTGGTATAAAGCTTCAACTCACTCTTGGTGTTGGTGTTCAGCTCGGTAGCCTTCTTCTGGGCACCAGCCTCGATAGCAGCAGCCTGCTCCTTGGCAGCAGCCACAATCTGGGCAGCCTCAGCCTGAGCCTGTTCAACCAGACGAGCACCTTCTTCCTGTCCCTTCTCTACGCCTTCGCGATAGATCTTCTCGGTAAGTTCTTGAATTTTTTCCATAAAAAGAATCTTATATTTTACTTATTGAATTTCTCTCATTAATTGGTTCTCGGAAAGGCCCCTTCCTGACTTTCTCGGGTATGCTCTTCCTAATGTCAAAAAGCAAGTCCCTAAAGGGAATGCATTCATTTTCGGTTCAAATTTACGATTTTTTCCCCGAATAACAAAGAAAAGGCGAAGAAAACAAAGTGAAATGGGCCGTTTTCGACAATTCTAATTACTTTTGCGTTAAAATTGCATTTTAGGCCAAGCTTTTCGCGTCAAAAAACAACTGCTTTTAACGCAACAACGCAATCGTGCAGTTTCGTGGACTTTTTGCAACGTGCATCATTGCGCATTTTTGTTGAGAAAGTTTCGTGAATCTTACTCAGCTTTCACATACTTTTTATTCCCTTTCAGATACATGCCACGTGGTGAAGAGATGCGTTGTCCTTGAAGATTATATATGGAATTATTGTCAATATTCTTTATAGTACTGATAGCATCTACATAGCCCCCTTCACCGTAATATCCTTTGACTATGGCATCGCGCAACTCTGGTTGTGTCCATATGGCCTTGCCACGATCCTCTCCGTCACAAAGTCCCATCCAGTAAAAGCAGGCAATATTCTTTAGCTTGGTTTTCTCGATGAAATAGGTGGCAAAGTCCGTCAGTTTCTTACGCTGACTGGCGTCGCTATAATCAAGATTACTGGTGCTTGAACCCCACTCGCCTATGATGAGTGGTGCGTGGTGTTTCTTGATGAGATAGGTGTTGAGATTGTTCAGCATGGTGTTGATCTCCGATTTCATCGAGGAGTTGAAGTTGCTTGTATCCCAGTAGCTGTGAACCTGGAAGATGATATGCCCCTCTACAACATCCTTGGGAAGAGCCATCTGTGTCAGTGGTTCTTGCAGGTGAGTGCTCCACGTTCCGCCTCCACTGCAGGCAGCATAAGTGTTCACAATGAGGTTTCGCTCGGTATTGTTGCCTCCTGTTCCACGAACAGCATCAACGAAATCCTGGGCGTAGGCATTCACAGCCTCATAGGCCTCCTTAGCATCTGCTGCATTGTAGTTTCCTGGTGCCGAGAATGAGGCGAAGCACCAGGAATCGTACTTGTCAGTCATCTCATTATATCCCTCGAAAAGCAGGTGGTCATCGTAGTCCTTGAACTGCGTGGCTATTGTCTCCCAGAGCTTCTTGTAACGCTCCTGGTACTGATTGTGATTCTCCTTGCTGGCTATGATCCAGGCCGTTGTGGCAGTACCTGTGTCGTGATGCACGTTGAGGATGCAGTACATGCCCTCATCTATTACATAGTCCACGACCTCTTTCACGCGTTTCATCCAGGCACTGTTCAGGGTATAGCCCGTCCATTTGGACATATCCCAGTTCAGCCCGTCATTCTTCATCGTACCATAATGGGGATACCAGGTCACAGGTATACGAATGGCGTTGAAACCAGCCTCCTTGAACATGTGAATGGTGGCACGGGTTATGGGAGCCTGTCCCCAAGCCTTCTCGTAATCAGTGGTTGTACGACTTGTCCACTTCTCAATCCACATGTTGGCCACATCGCCGCTATTGCTGTCCAGGGCATTGCCTACATTCCATCCTATGCACATGTTGGTCACAGCCGTTTGGGCCGTCTCCATGCTCTGAGCGGAAATACGAAGGGAGAAAAATAGGAACAGAAATGGCATCAGCCAACCTATGTTATTGAAATACTTGTTCATTGTTTCAGTTGTGGTCTTTGTTTGGGATGAAATTGGCGATTCCTACTCGCCACTGCATTCAATGGGCAAAGTTAGTCCATTTTCAGCAAACACGCAAATAAAACAGGCCAATTTTGAGAAAGGACAAAGGACAAAGGACAAAAGACAAACCACCTAACCGGAGGTGAAAAAGCTATTAATAATATTATTATAAATTTATAATTTTAATAGATTTATAATTTTTATTTATTATCCCGATTTTCGGGAGGGGTGTATTGTCTTTTGTCCTTTGTCTTTTGTCCTTCTTCAAAATGCTAGGATTACCTAGGATCACTAGGATCACCTAGGATCACCTAGGACTGCCTAGGATTACCTAGAATGCCTAGGACTGCCTAGGATCACCTAGAAACCCCTAGGAAACGAATGAGGCAATACGTTCTTTATACGTACAGCCTACGTACAG
>DCIS01000152.1:7856-14057 GCA_002317475.1 Prevotellaceae bacterium UBA1720
CGGTGTTTGTACGGTGTTTATACGGTGTTTGTACGTAAACAACAGGAGCTCACTCTGGTCGTTTGCCTGCAGTTTTAGCAAACGTTTTTTGGACATGCAAAAAAAAAACTATAACTTTGCAGATGTGATGCAAAACGTAAACGTAACCTGCTAATATGTGCACAATGAAAACCTTGATTTCAACCTTCCTGCTTTGCTTCTGTCTGACAAGCATCGCACAGGAACCCGCAAAGAGATGGCGTGACTTCAATACAGAGACACGCGACCCTGATGCCCATGATCCCGTGATGGCCAAAGGAGAGGATGGCCGCTACTATTGCTTTATGACGGGCATGAATGTGGGCGTGATTAGTAGTGACGACATGCAGACGTGGCGCCGCGAACCATCTGCCCTAAGAGAGGTACCAGCATGGGCTGTGGATACTGTGAAGGGCTATCGTGGACATACCTGGGCACCGGATATCAGCTACCATAAGGGTCTCTGGCATCTCTATTATTCATGCTCCACTTTTGGTAAGAATGGCAGCGCTATAGGTCTGGCTGTCAATAAGACGCTGGATCCTGAATCGCCTGATTTCCAGTGGCAAGACAAGGGTATGGTGATTGCCTCTCATCGTCGTTTGGACAACTGGAATGCTATTGACCCCAACCTCATCGTGGACAAGAAAGGGCAGCCCTGGCTAACCTATGGTTCGTTCTGGGATGGCATTCAGCTGGTGAAACTCTCCAAAAAGGATTTCCAGACACCTCAGACGAAGCCTGTGACCATTGCACGTCGTGTGGATCGTCGCATCTCACTTCAGGAGATGAACGACCCCACACACTTCCAGAAGGAGGGTGAAAACGTCATCGAGGCAGGCGAGAATGCTATCGAGGCACCTTTCATTTTCCGTCATGGCAAGTATTACTACCTCTTCGTTAGTTTCGATTACTGCTGTCGTGGTGAGAAGTCCACCTACAAGACGGTTTATGGGCGATCCAAGAAGATTCAGGGTCCATACGTAGACAAAGACGGCAAACCTATGGAATACGGTGGAGGCACCATGCTCTATGGTCCTTGCGAGGAATACTACGGAGTAGGGCATAGTTCGGCTTACGAGTGGGATGGCAAGTGCTATTTCATCTCACACGCTTACGTCAAGGATGCCAGAGGCTCAGCCAAGTTATTCATTCGTCCTTTGACGTTTGACAAGGATGGCTGGATTGTAAAGGAATAGTACAAAAAAGGAAATGTGTGATGAAGGTAATCGTTGATGATAAGATCCCCTACATCAAGGGGCAGATAGAGCGTCTGGCTGATGAGGTGGTATACCTGGCAGGAGCCAAGATCAGCCATGAGGATGTGAAGGATGCCGATGCGATGATCATACGCACGCGTACGCATTGTAATAAGGAACTGTTGGAAGGTAGCAAGGTAAGGTTCATTGCTACGGCCACCATAGGTTTTGACCACCTGGACACGAGGTACCTTGACGAGGCTGGCATTGTCTGGACCAATTGCCCTGGCTGTAATGCCACCAGTGTGGCGCAATATGTACACAGTTGCCTGTTGTTGCTGCAGAAGGAGCATGGCATGAATCTGAAAGAATGCACATTGGGCATCATTGGTGTGGGCAACGTGGGTACTCGTGTTCTGGAGAAATGCGAGCCCTTAGTAAACAAGGTGTTGCTGAATGACCCACCAAGACAGGCACGTGAGGGGGAGAGGGGTAATCTGTCTTTTAGTCCCTTGACAGCCCTCATGGAGCAATGTGACATTATCACTATCCACACCCCCTTGGTTATGGATGGTCCTCACCCTTCCTATCACATCGTGGACGATGTCTTCCTGCATCAGCTGCCAAAGAGGCCTGTCATCATAAATTGTGGACGAGGCGAGGTAGTGGACAATATTGCCTTGGAGGAGGCTTTGGACGAAGGTCGTATACGTCAAGCCATCATCGACACCTGGGAGAACGAACCCAATATCCGCCTTTCATTATTGAATAAGGTATACATCGGTACACCTCACATAGCAGGCTATAGTGCTGATGGTAAGGCCAATGCCACGCGCATGTCACTTCAGGCCCTGGCAAGATGGATGGGCAGGGAAATCTCGTTTGATGAAGTCCAGGCTCCACCCTTGCCAGCAGGTACTATCACTGCCACCTCTCCAGAGGAGATAGCTCTGCAACTGTATAATCCCATGAACGATAGCGATAAACTCAAGCACAATCCTGAAGGATTTGAGTTGCAACGAGGAGGTTACCCATTGCGTAGAGAGGTACATTTTGAAGCATAAAATGTAGGAAAATATCCCTAAAGGCAGCAAAAACTTGCACAAATTATACCCGAATGTGCAAAAAACGCAATTTTATGCCGTAAATATTTGCATATAAATTTAAAATGTAGTTACTTTGCACCGCAAAATTGAGATTATCAAGAAAGTATTATAATTAAAATCACTGAAATCATGTCAGAAATTGAAGCTAAAGTAAAAGAGATTATCGTAGAGAAGTTGGGTGTTGATGAGGCAGACGTAGTTGCTGAGGCATCTTTCACCAACGACCTTGGTGCTGATTCACTTGACACTGTAGAGCTCATCATGGAGTTCGAGAACAAGTTCGCTATCACCATTCCCGATGATCAGGCAGAGAAGATCTCTACCGTTGGCGACGCTATCGCTTACATCGAGGAGCACCAGGCTTAATATAAGCACTACTTTTAAGGGTTAATGGCAAGGAAGCAATAGGTCTTTACCATTAGCCCTTAATCATTCTTTTACGAAGAAAATCAGGTAAGATGGAAGGGTGAAATGACACCTTTGCATCTTCAATTATAAATATAAGTATACAGTTTTTTAGCAAATTTTTATGGAACTGAAAAGAGTTGTTGTAACAGGTATGGGTGCCGTTACTCCCCTTGGAAATACAGCTGAGGAGACCTGGCAGAACATTGTTGCCGGTAAGAGCGGTGCTGCACCTATCACCCTTTTCGATGCATCTGCCTTCAAGACACAGTTTGCCTGTGAGGTGAAGGGTCTGGATGTAGAGAAGTACATTGACAAGAAAGAGGCTCGCAAGATGGACCGTTACTGCCAGTTGGCACTCTGTGCTGCTACTCAGGCTGTTGACGATGCCAATCTGGACCTTGAGAATGAGGATAAGAACCGTATTGGCGTAGTATTGGGCGTAGGTATCGGTGGTATGAAGACCTTCGAGGAGGAGATCACCAACTGGGCTATCAATGGCGAGAAGATGGGTCCACGTTTCGGACCAATGTTCGTACCCAAGATGATTTCTGATATTGCTGCAGGTCATATCAGCATCAAGTATGGTTTCCACGGTCCCAACTACATCACTTCAAGTGCATGTGCAAGCTCAACCAACGCTTTGGCTGACGCTTTCAACCTGATTCGTCTGGGTAAGGCAAATATCATCGTAAGTGGTGGTGCTGAGGCTGCAATCCTCCCCAGCGGTGTAGGTGGTTTCAACGCTATGAAGGCGCTTTCAACCCGCAACGATGAGCCCGAAAAGGCAAGTCGTCCCTTCAGCGCAAGCCGTGATGGTTTCATCATGGGTGAGGGTAGTGGTGTCCTGATTCTTGAGGAACTGGAGCACGCAAAGGCTCGTGGTGCTAAGATCTATGCTGAGATGGTAGGTGCTGGTATGAGTGCAGATGCTCACCACATCACCGCTTCTCATCCCGAAGGTCTGGGTGCAATCCTCGTTATGCAGAACGCATTGGAGGATGCTGAGATGAAGCCCGAGGATATTGATTACATCAACGTTCACGGCACCAGCACCCATGTGGGTGATATCAGCGAGGCAAAGGCTATCCAGGCAGTCTTTGGTCAGCATGCATACGAACTGAATATCAGCTCTACCAAGAGTATGACTGGTCACCTTCTGGGTGCTGCAGGTTCAGTAGAGGCCATGTTCAGCGTACTGAGTGTTCAGAACGACATCGTACCTCCCACCATCAACCACGAAGAGGGTGACAATGACGAGGAGATCGACTACAACCTGAACTTTACCTTCAATCAGGCACAGAAGCGTACCGTACGTGCTGCACTGAGCAACACCTTCGGTTTCGGTGGTCACAATGCATGTGTAATCTTCAAGAAGTACGCTGAGTAATCATTAAGGTACTCTGAAAAGAACAGATATACAGTGTATATAGAAAATCTTATCAATAAGATAAAGCTCCCCTTCCGAAAGGATAAGGAGCTTTATCGTCGTTTATATGCAATCCTTGGGTTCTACCCCAAAGACATTGCTCTCTACAAGCAGGCTCTACAGCATAAGTCATTGGCAATCAGGGGAAAAGATGGTCGAGGCGTGAATAATGAGCGTTTGGAGTTCTTGGGCGATGCTGTCTTGGATGCAATTGTGGGCGACATTGTCTATCGTCATTTTCAAGGCAAGAACGAGGGGTTCCTGACCAACACGCGCAGCAAACTGGTGCAGCGTGAGATGCTGGGAAAACTGGCTGTGGAAATGGGTATAGACAAGCTTGTTCGCTACAATGGTCAGAACCAGACTCCTCACAGTTACATGGCGGGCAATGCTTTCGAGGCATTGGTTGGTGCCATCTACTTGGATTATGGTTATGCCCGTTGTATGGACTTCATGAAGGGTCGTATCCTCTCTCGCCTGGTCAATATCGACAAGGTGGCTTATCAGGAGGTAAACTTCAAGAGCAAGTTGTTGGAATGGAGCCAGAAGAACCGTATCCGCCTCGTCTACGAGGACAGCGAGCAGCGTAAGGCTAATGGTAACAGCAGTAGTTTCTACAGCGAGGTAATCATTGAGGGCATTATGGCAGGTAGCGGAAAGGGATTCTCGAAGAAGGAAGCTCAGCAAAATGCTTCCAAGGATGCCCTTTATCGCCTGAAGAAGCAGAGAGGCTTTGATCAGAGCATCTTTGATGCTAAGGGTAAGCGTACCGCCATGGAGGAGCAGCCTCAGGCTCTCTTGCCTGAGATTCCCGACGAACTGCTTCAGCCTCAGAAAGCAGAAAGTGGAAGGCAGAAGTCTCAACCCTCAAAGCCAAAAGCAGAAAGACCCAAGCAGGAGAAGAAGCAGGAAGTAACCCGTGCTGAGGAGAAGGTCGTTGAGGAAAAGCAGGAAAAACCATCAGAGAAGAGACCTGCAAGAAGAAAGCCTGCCAAGGTTGAAGACAAAGAAAAGCCAGCTAAAGTAGAAGAAAAGGAGAAACCCGCAAAGGTTGAGGAAAAGGAGAAGCCTGTAAAGGTTGAGGAGAAACCTGTTGTTGAGGCAACTACGGCAGAGACTCCCTCTAATCCCGAGGAACCTAAACGTAAGCCTCGTCGTCGTCATGGTCATAAGCCCAAGACACAATTAAAACCAAGCACGGAGAACTCAGGCTCCGAAGCCGTATGAGCATAACTTCTATTGCCCGTTTTGGGTTGAAGAATCGTCTCAAGCAGTTGGATCGCTATGCCACAGAGGCTGAGACTTTGCAGATGCAGGCATTGCTGCGTCTCATTACTCGTGCCAAGGATACAGAATGGGGCGTTCAGCATGGTTTTGACAAGATTACGACCTATGAGCAGTTTGCTCAGTCCAGTCCTGTTAATACCTACGAGGAACTGAAGCAGAGCATTGATCGTATGCGTCAGGGCGAGAAGGACATCCTATGGCCTGGAAAGGTGCAGTGGTATGCCAAGTCTAGTGGAACGACCAACGACAAGAGCAAATTCATCCCCGTTTCCAAGCAGGGACTGCATGATACTCATTACCAGGGTGGTACGGATGCTGTAGTGTGGTATCTGCGCAATAATCCGGAGAGCCGAATCTTTGACGGAAAGGCACTGATTTTGGGTGGCAGTCATGCTCCCAACTACAACTTGCATGGTAGTCTTGTGGGTGATCTCTCTGCTATCCTCATTGAGAATATCAATCCCGTTGTCAACCTCTTCCGTGTACCCAAGAAGGAGACGGCTCTGCTCAGCGATTTTGAGATTAAGCGTGACCGTATAGCACGTGAAGCTCTGAATCTCAATGTGACTAATCTCAGTGGTGTGCCTTCGTGGATGCTGAGCGTCTTGACTCGTGTAATGGAACTGAGTGGCAAGGAGCATCTTGAGGAGGTTTGGCCCAATCTTGAGGTATTCTTCCACGGTGGTGTGGCTTTCACTCCCTATCGTGAACAATATCAGCGACTTATCACCAGCAAGAAGATGCACTATATGGAGAC
>DCIS01000166.1 GCA_002317475.1 Prevotellaceae bacterium UBA1720
CGTTTCTGGAACAAGTTCCTCTTTGACCTGGGTGTAAGCAAGAAGGAAGAGCCCTTCCAGAAACTCATCAACCAGGGTATGATTCAGGGTTGGTCAAGCTTTGTTTACCGTATCAAGGGTACTCAGAAGTATGTCAGCTTTGACCTCTTGGAGACACAGTATGACGATGCTGCCAAGAAGAACCGCTACTACTACGAAGGTACTGAGGCTGACCCCATCTACACCGATATCAGCACCGTCAATGGTAATCAGCTTGACGTGGAGAAGATACGTCAGTGGATGCCCGAGTTCAAGGAGGCCGAGTTCATTCTGAACCAGAACGGCCAATACATCATCAGTCAGGCTATCGAGAAGATGTCGAAGTCAAAGTACAATGTCGTAAACCCCGATGACATCTGCGAGAACTATGGTGCTGACACCCTGCGTCTCTACGAGATGTTCCTGGGTCCCATTGAGCAGAGTAAGCCTTGGGATGTTGCCGGTATTGATGGTTGTTTCCGTTTCCTGAAGAAGTTCTGGGCACTGTATTTTGACAAGGCGGGTAACCTCATGGCTGACGAAAGCGAGGCTACAGCAGACAACATGAAGACCCTGCACAAGCTCATCAAGAAGGTGAGTGCAGATATCGAAACATTCTCATACAACACCAGCATCCCTGCCTTCATGGTAGCAACCAACGAGTTGACACAGCAGAAGTGCCACAACAAGGAGGTTCTGGCTCAGCTGGCTGTACTGATTGCACCCTTCTGCCCTCATATCGCAGAGGAGTTGTGGGAGACCTTGGGCAACACCACCAGTGTCTGCGATGCTCAGTGGCCCGCCTTTGACGAGAAGTACCTCGTAGAGAGCACCGTCAAGGTGGGTGTACAGTTCTGTGGAAAAGTTCGCTTTACCATGGAATTTGCCGCTGACGCCACTTCACAGCAGATGATTGACCAGGTAATGAACGCAGAGGAAAGCCAGCGTTACCTCAAGGACAAGCAGGTGGTGAAGACCATTGCCGTACCTGGCCGCATCGTCAATATCGTGGTGAAGTAAGACTAGGAGGACCTAGGATAGTCTAGGCGATTCTAGGAAAACGTAGGAGAACCTAGAAAGTCCTAGGAGAACCTAGCCCCCCCTCACATTCAAACATATCAAGTATGTTCCAAAACATTACTGCATCCAAGGTTTACGATTTCATCAAGGACTTCGTATTCATCAACCTAGGTATGGCTATCTACTCTGCAGGCTGGGCCCTGTTCCTTTTGCCTAACCACATCACCACAGGTGGTGGTGCTGGTTTGGCTGCTATCATACAGTATGCCACAGGGTTCCCCATGCAGTACACCCTGCTCATGATCAACAGCGTCCTGCTGTGCCTGGCTTGGTGGCAACTGGGAGCGAAGTTTGCGGGAAAGACACTCTACGCAGTACTCTCACTATCGTTTTTCCTGGGTTTAGGGCAATCACTCATCACCCAACCAGACGATACGTTCCTCAACGTTCTTGGTGACAACCAGGAGGGTATGGCCTGTATCCTGGGTGCTGTGCTCAACGGTATCGGTATCGGCATGGTGTTCATGTCTGGTGGATGTACAGGAGGCTGGGATATCATTGCCGCCATCATCAACAAGTACAAGAACATCAGTATCGGACGTGTATTGCTCTACCTCGACCTTTTCGTGATTGGCAGTTGCTACTTCCTCTTCCAGAGTTGGCAGATGGTGGTATTCGGTTATGTGACACTGGTTGTGTACACCTTTGCCGTGGATACGATGATCAACTCATCAAAGCAGGATATTCAGTTCACCATCTACACCATGGAGAGCGAGAAACTGGTGGAGATCATTCGAAAGGAAACCGGTCATACCGCAACGCTGCTCTACGGAGAAGGTGGTTTCACGCATAGCCAGATGAAGGTAGTGGTAACCATCGTGCATAAGAGCGAACAGATACAAATGTTGCGCCTCATTCGTGACACTGACCCTGCATCCTTCGTGACCTTCCATCGTGTAGAGGGTGCCTTTGGACTTGGATTTAATGTAATAAAGACATAACATGACTTCGTCTACTGCAAAAAGCTTCAATTGGAACACCTTTGCCGACTATTTCAAGTTGCTCATCGGTGTAATACTGTTTGCAGGAGGTTACTCTTGCTTCATGCTTCCCTACAAGATTGTCAGTGGTGGTATGGGGGGTATCTCCGCATTGATTTTCTTCAAGACGGGATTCCCCGCCCAGTACTGCTACTTCATCATCAACATGATTTTGCTGATATGTGCATGGCGTATCTTGGGTTTCAAGTATGTGTTCCGCACCATAACAGCCACAGTGCTTATCACTGGAGCTATGGAGTTCTTTCAGGACCTTATCATGCAAGATGACGGAACGATGCTGCGCCTTGTGGGTGAGGATCGTTTCATGGCCATTGTGATAGGTGGTTGTATCGAGGGTTTGGGACTTGCCACGGTATTTCAAGCAGGAGGAAGTACGGGTGGAACGGATATCATTGCCTCATGTGTAAACAAATACAAAGACATACAGTTGGGTAGCATGATGCTCTATCTGGACCTCGTCATCGTAGGTTGCAGCTACTTTATACAAGGCAGTCTCCAGGATGTCGTAGTGGGTTATTGCACAATGTTCATAGCAATGTATATGCTTGACCATATCATGAACTCAGCCAACCAAAGTGTGCAGTTTACCATCATCAGCAACGAATACGAGGAGATAGCCAACACCGTGAACTTCAAAATCAACCGTGGTGTGACGATGCTCAACGGCGAAGGATGGTACAGCAAGGAGAAACGCCCTGTGCTGATTATCATGGCTAAGAAACGTGAGAGGAAGGCCATTCTGCAAGCCGTGCAGAGTGTTGACCCCTCTGCCTTTGTCACCGTGAGCAACGTAGAGGGTGTGTTTGGTGAAGGTTTTGACAAAATAAAGAAG
Source organism: Prevotellaceae bacterium UBA1720 (assembly GCA_002317475.1). GTDB lineage: Bacteria > Bacteroidota > Bacteroidia > Bacteroidales > Bacteroidaceae > Physcousia. The sequence continues at coordinate 2,932 of DCIS01000166.1, forward strand.
TGAGACAATGAAAACATTGATAATGGCCACCAACAATGCACACAAACTGCAAGAGGTGCGTGAGATATTAGGTGATGCCTATGAGGTAAAGGGACTGAAGGATATTGGATGTAATGAGGATATCCCCGAAGATGCTGACACACTGGAAGGCAATGCCTTGCAGAAAGCACGTTATGTGCATGAGCATTACGGCGTGGACTGTTTTGCTGACGACACGGGGCTCGAAGTGGAGGCTTTAGGTGGTGCTCCAGGTGTTTTTACCGCTCGTTACGGTGCCATGAACGGCTATGGTGAAAGTCATGATGCTGATGCCAATAATACATGTTTGTTGGATAAGCTGAAGGGCGAAACGAATCGTAATGCACGTTTCCGTACTGCCATTGCCCTTATCCAGAATGGCCAGGAGTATCTGTTCGAAGGATTCGTTGAAGGCGAAATACTGCAACAGGTCAGTGGGGCACGAGGTTTTGGCTATGACCCCGTCTTTGCCCCCAAGGAATTAGGCGGACTGGCCTTTGCCGAGGTTTCTGCAGAGCAGAAGAATGCTATCAGTCATCGTGGGCGTGCCATTGCAAAACTTGTTGAATTCTTAAAGAAATAACCATGAAGCGAATTGCCTCCATACTCCTTGCCCTCATTTGGTTGAGCAGCGTGTCAGCTCAGACCATTGGACAGTGGAACGTATATCCCAGTTATATGAATGCAACGAAATGCGTTTCATTGGGAAAGATCGTCTATACCCTAACTGAAGGAAATCTTTTCTCCTACGACACAGAGGACGAATCCGTCATGACCTTCAACTGTATGGACCATCTCAACGATGTACATATATCATTGATTGGAGCAAGTAGCGAGGCAAAACGTATCATCCTAGTATATGACAACTGTAACATCGACCTCCTGGACAACGAGGGAAATGTCTGCAACATCAGCGCATTGAAGGATAAGAGTCTGTCCAATAAGACACTGAACGCCCTGACTGTTGACGGTTCTATGGCTTACATCTGCACTGGATTCGGTTTCCTGACAGTAGATATGAAAGAGGGAGTCATTCGCGACACTTATCAGATAGGCATCGACGTCCAAAGTCTGCTCATGAAGGATGGACAGCCTTACCTTGCCACTAAGGACACTACGGTATATACCATCAAGGAGAATGAGAACTGGCATTTAGCAGGTAGTTGGCAGAAAACCTCTGATGTCAAAAAGAAAGATATCACCAACCAAGAACCAGAATATGTTCGTGTTGGCGGACTTGACTGGCACGCTGAAGGGTTAAAAGGTTTGGTGGGTTACAAGGAAACTGATGACAAGAGAGAACAGGCCAAAGGTCCCATCCAGCCCAATTCCCCCGTTCGAGACCTCTTTTATCGTATGAACTACGTAGGAGATCGTCTGCTTGTAGCAGGTGGTATCAATACGCCCTTTGCTATCTATCATCCCGCCACAGCCATGATCTACGAGAATGGTGAATGGAGTTATCTGGACGAAGAAACACCTGCCAACGAGTACCCCAAACTGAAGCACTGGAACACCACACACCTGACACAGGATCCCAATGACCCCGAGCATCATTTTGCCAGTCCTTACCGTACAGGACTCTATGAATACAAGAATCGTAAGTTGGTCAAGATTTGGAATTCGGACAACAGTCCACTGATGCAGATTGGCAATTTGGGTCTAAACTATATTTCTGCTAATGCACCCACCTATGATGAAGAGGGCAACCTCTGGGTGCTCAACAACCAAACGGATACTATTATCCGCGTGTTGCAACCCAATGGAAAGTGGCAGAGCATCTATTACGAAGAAATAGCAGGAACTCCCACCCCCGATGATTATATCTTCACATCCAGCGGAGTTAAATTCATCGTTAACCGTCGTGTAGCGGGTAGGGGATTCTTTGGATTCTACACCAACGGTACTTTGGGCAATACCCGAGATGATTACCATGTATTGCGTACCACCATCGTCAATCAGGATGGTACATCCTATGACCTCAGCGAATTCTATTGCATGGCAGAGGATTTGGATGGACGTATCTGGTGCGGAACCATTGGTGGATTGTTTGTCATCAATGATCCACGCCAATACTTTGAAGACGATTTCCGCTTTGAGCAGGTCAAAATTGCACGCAATGATGGCAGTGGACTTGCAGATTATCTGTTGAATGGCGTCTCCATCACTTGCATTGCAGTTGATGGTGCCAACCGTAAATGGATAGGTACACAAGGTAATGGTTTGTATCTGGTTAGCCCAGATGGACAGGAGATGCTGCAACACTTCCAGTCTGAGGACACACCTTTATTGAGCAATAATATCCAGTGCCTGGCCATCCACCCCGTTACCGGTATGGTTATGATTGGCACAGATGTGGGGCTATGTAGTTACGTAAGCGACGCTACAGAGGCTGAGGAAGAGTTGATTGCTGACAATATCATTGCCTATCCCAACCCTGTAAAGCCAGACTATACCGGTCCCATCACCATCAAAGGGCTAACCCTAGACAGCGAGGTAAAGATTTGCAGCAGTACAGGCCAACTCGTCTGGAGCGGCACATCTAATGGTGGTTCATTTACCTGGAATGGATGCAACAAGCAAGGCAAACGCGTCTCAAGCGGCGTCTATCATGTCATTGCCAATAATGCAGAGGGCAAAAAGGCAGTCATCACCCGAATCATCATGATACGATAGGAAGAATACGGAAAAGAATAGGGTCTATCTGCACAACACTTCGCACACCTTATCCTGGAAAGCACGGCCAAGAGAGCCCTTCGCCACTCCTTGATTGATGATGCTGAAACACAGCGTATGTCCGTTGCTGGCCTTGGCATAGCCACTTAAAGAAGAGATGCCATCTACCGTACCCGTCTTGGCGAAAATATGCTCATAGGCTGCCGTTTCCTTCATGCGATTTTTCAGGGTACCATCCACACCTGCTATAGGCAAGGTTCCCCATAAATGGTCGATGATATCCTTTTGACCATAAGCATATCGTAGCATAGTGACAAGCAGAGTGGGGGAGACGTAATCGTAGAGTGACAATCCACTACCATCTGCTATCTGATAATCCGAAGCATTTAATCCCAAAGTATTGATGAGTGTATTGATGAGGCTCACTGCCTGTTTACGTCCAGCATTTTTTTCACCCGTATGGAATGCCAACTGATAGAAAAGGCTCTCTGCGTAGATGTTGTCACTGTCTTTCATCATCTTAGTTAACAACTGATCTATAGTGTGAGTCACCTCCGCCACCAAAACGGCATTGGAAGGACAAACGGCACGAGCCAAACCACCATTAGCAGGAAGCGTCAGAACTCCATTTACCTTAATTCTTTCCGCCTGTGTACGCGCGCTATTGGGAACTGTGATCTTACAACTCTTCAACGCACTGATCCATTCCTCTGTAAAAACATCCTTGTTATCCACAGAAAGGGCTGTCAGAGGACCGTAGTCATCGTCCCAGCACCATCCCCAACCCAAAGGGTTAGAATCCTTCATACTGAGATCTACGTACATCTTTCCTGCAATGCGTTTTACACCCATTTTCTGTAAGGATTTTGCCAATTCAAGCACATCACTCTTGGTCAACATAGGATCCATGCCCCCAATGATATAAACGTCTCCGGAGAGATCACCGTTTTCCTTAACCTCACCTGTGATGCATAACCGTGTTCGCAACAGGTACTCTCCACCTAGATAGTGCAGTGCCGAGATACTGGTAACGACCTTCTCGCAACTGGCAGGACGCATACGTTGATCTGCATTCATCTGTATAATATATTGATCTGCCGTGATGTCAAAGACGCAGAGACCCAACTGACTTTTGATCAACAAACTATCCTGCAAAAGTGCTTCCAATTGTTCTCGCTTAGATTCCTGCCATGTTGGTTCTAACTTTTGCTTTTGGGGCTGCGAAAGATACTCTGGTTCACGTACTGCCACAGGAGTGGTATAAACACTCTCCTGAGGACGAACATCTGGTTGTACATTCTTTCTGTACAGCAATGATTGACTGGTATGGCACCCTGTCAGCATGACACACAACAGTATTCCACACAGCATTTGATGTATATTTTGCACTCGTATTCTCATCATATAATGTTCATTTTGTAACCTTTATGCCACAAAGT
>DCIS01000006.1 GCA_002317475.1 Prevotellaceae bacterium UBA1720
TTATCTTCTCCAGCGGTACGATGGCTCAGAAGTTCGGTGGTGCCATCTCTGGTTCGCTCATCGCTATGTTGTTAGGTGCAGCTGGTCTGGTATCCGTGACCAACGAAGCTACCGGTGAGACCATCGTTACCATCACCGATCTTGACAGCGTTAAGACTATGGTATGGGCTCTCTTCTCGCTCTTCCCCGCTGCCATTGCCCTCGTTATGGGTATTCTTGCTTATAAATTCCCCCTTAAGAAATAAGGTTGTTAACACTAGAATAATTATAGCAAAATGAAGAAGACGATCCTTTCACTTTTCGCTTTATCCCTGTTTTTCGCTCAACACTCCACGCTCCACGCTCAACGTTCCATTCCCCGCGATGAGAAGGTGGAAGCTCAGGTGGAAGCGCTGCTCCAGCAGATGACCTTAGCTGACAAGGTGGGTCAGATGTGTGAACTTGCAATCGATAGAGTGGCACAGCACTCGAGCGATGATCATGTCATCAGCAACAAATCCGTCCAAAGCCTTGCTAATGGCAAACTCTCTGCAAGTGCTATTGATGACATCTTTGGCAACTGGCGTATAGGTTCCATTCTTAACGTACCAGAAGGTGTGGCTCAGAAGCCTGAGGTTTGGGCCGACGTCATCCGTGTCTTGAACCGTGCCTCTGCCTTCCAGTGCAATGGTGTACCCCAGCTCTATGGTGTTGACCAGATTCATGGTGCCAGCTACACTTGGGGTGCAACCCTCTTCCCCCAGGAGGTAGGACAGGCTTCCAGCTTTAACAAGGATATTCCCTATCGTGTAGGTCAGATTACTGCCTACGAGAGTCGTGCTTGCCTCATCCCTTGGGTCTATGGTCCTGTGATGGACGTTGCCCGTTCACCTCTGTGGTCACGTATGTGGGAGAGTTTTGGCGAGGATGTCTATACCAATGCCGTTATGGCAGTCCAACTCACTCGTGGTCTGCAGGGCGATGATCCTAACCATCTGGGTATGAACAGTGTGGCAGCCTGCCTCAAGCACTATCTGGCATACGGTGCTGCCGTCAGCGGAAAAGACCGTACGCCTTCAAGCGTCACTTATCGTGATATGATGGAGAAGTATTTTCAGCCTTTCCGTGCTTGTATCGAAGCTGGTGCCTTGAGCATCATGGTCAATTCGTCCAACAATAGTGGCATGCCCTTCCACACGAACAAGAAACTCCTCACCGAGTGGCTGAAGGAGGGTCTGCAGTGGGATGGCATGATCGTAACCGACTGGGCCGATATCGACAATATCTGGAAGCGCGACCATGTGGCTGCTGACAAGAAGGGTGCTATAGCTTTGGCTATCAATGCCGGTATAGACATGACTATGGATCCCTATTCTACCGATTTCTGTACCCTGCTTACCGAGTTGGTCAATGAGGGTAAGGTGCCCATGTCGCGCATCGATGATGCCGTACGCCGTATCCTACGCCTCAAGATCCGTGTAGGGCTGATGGACGAGAAGACCTGGGATATTCCCTACGCTAACGCTAAGGGTTCAAAAGGTTTAAAGGGATCGAAAGGTTCAAAGGGTTCCAAGAAAGTTGCTACCCTCGTTGAGATGTACCCCGACTTTGGTAGTGATAAGTTTGCCCAGGAGGCTCTTGGCATGGCCGAGGAGTGCATGGTGCTCCTGAAGAATCAGAAAAACCTGTTGCCTCTCAAGCCCGGTACCAAGCTTTTTGTCTGTGGTCCCAATGCCGACAATTTCCGTTCGATGAACGGTGGTTGGTCCTACACCTGGCAGGGTGATCGCACCGACCAGATTGCTCGTCAGATTGGCAAGTATCACTCGTTCTATGAGGCCTTGGCGGAGAAGTTTGGTAAGGATAACGTATCCTTCAGTGAGATGGTGAAGTATTCTGCCCGCAACTTCAACCTCGATGAGCGTCTCTCGGAGTCTGTTGACGCTAAGGTACAGGCTGCTGATGTCATCGTGGCTTGTATCGGTGAGAACAGCTATTGTGAGACAGTAGGTAATATGGACGACCTCAACCTCTCGCCCAATCAGGTGGAGATGGTCAAGTCCCTGGCGAAGTACAACAAACCCATCGTGCTGGTACTCAATGAGGGTCGTCCCCGTCTGATCAACAATATCGAGCCTTTGGCTACAGCCATCGTTCACACCTTCCTGCCCAGCAACTATGGTGGTGATGCCTTGGCTAACCTATTGGCAGGTGACGCCAACTTCTCGGGCCGTATGCCCTATACCTATCCCAAGCATCACGGTTCATTCATTACCTACGACTGCAAGCCTTGCGAGTATGTTGAGACCATGGAAGGTGCTTACAACTATAATGCCAACACCCCCATTCAGTGGACCTTTGGCTATGGATTGAGCTATTCTGACGTCAAGTACAGCAACCTTCGCGTGGCTTCCCTACCCACTTCCAAGGGAAAGGCTGCTCTCACTAAGGGTTACACACCCCGTTCGGCTGGTGGTGTGAAGTACGAGTCGGATGATGTCATCACCTTTACTGTAGATGTTACCAACAACTCTGATCGTACGGTCAAGGAGCCTGTTCTCCTCTTCGTTTCCGACCTTGTGGCAAGCCTCACTCCTGATGTAAAGCGTCTCCGTGCCTTCGAGAAGGTTAGCCTCAATCCACACGAGACCAAGACCGTCACCCTCTCTATCCATCCTTCTGACCTTTCCTATGTGGATGAGGACCTTCAGTGGGTACTTGAGGCCGGCGAGTTCAAGGCTACCGTTTCAAGCCTCAGCCAGACGTTTGAACTGAAATAATCTTTTTGGATCTTTCTATAGTCAGCCTGCATTCCCCAAGGAGTGCAGGCTGTTTTTGTATGGAAGGGAAAGAAATGTTTTTTTGCTTTTTTTGCTGCGAGGCTTAAACCTTATCCGTAACTGAGAGTCATAACATACAGATAAACAATTAAATTACACATTCCTAACCTAAAAAAAGAGGTTTCTCTATACCTTTTTATTAAACGAATATTTACTCGATGAGACACACCTTGCAACACCTCTTGCTGCTCGTAATGCTATTCGCATGCGCTTCGTTTGCGCAGGCGCAGAATACTAATACCAAAACCAATTCTGCCGCACGTAATGCCTTGGAACAGGCACTCGGTAAAGAGGCAAAGATTAATATCCGTGGTAACGTGCTTGATGACGAAGAACTGAAACCACTCCCCGGTGCACAGATCAAGTTGACACGACTGGACAGCGTGTTGGTGGCTGCAACCATAGCCAATGATAACGGTCAGTTTGTGCTGCGCGAAGTGGCCAGCGGTCAGTATCGCTTGAATATCTCCATGATGGGTTACAAGGCCCAGAACTTCACCATCTCCTTGCCCAAGAAGAGCGGTAACTTCAAAGTGCAGGATGTGCTGCTGAAGGAAAATACTAACCTGCTGAAGGATGTCGAGGTTGTGGGTCAGTTGCCCGAAATGACAGTTGTGGATGACACCGTGATCTACAACGCTGACGCGTTTAAGTTGCCCGAGGGTGCCGTTGTGGAGGATTTGATTAAGCGTCTGCCCGGTATCATTATCGACGATGATGGTAACTATATCTTTAACGGCAAGAAGGTAAGTCAGTTCCTGGTGGATGGCAAGGAGTTCTTTGGCAATGACCGTGATATGATCCTAAAGAACCTGCCTGCCGAGATCGTAAAGCAGGTGAAGGCATACGACAAGAAGAGTGACCGTGCCCGCATCACCGGTATTGATGATGGTGAGGAGAAGACGGTGCTCGACGTGATTATCAAGGAAGACCGTAAGAAAGGATGGTTTGGTAACGTGGAAGCCGGTTATGGTACGCACAATCGTTACTCGGGTCGTCTGAACACGAACTACTTCAAGGGTGACCAGAAGTTCAGTGTTGTGGGCAACGGAAACAACAGTAGCGGTAACGGTCGTACGAACAACCAGTCCGTAGGTTTCACCATGAACTACGAGAAGGATAAGTACGAACTGAATGGTAGCGTGACGGGTAACTTCAGCCAGGGCAAGAGTGACAGTTGGACGAACAGCCAGAACTTTGAGTTGAGTACGGCTAAATACAATAGTAGCGTATCCAGCAACCACAATGACAACAAGGGCGTGAACGCCCAGTATCGCATAGAGTGGCGTCCCGACAGTAGCTGGAATATCCTGGTTCGTCCAGAGTTCTCATACCGTCACACAAGTAGCGGTAGTTACAGTGAAAGTGCTCAGTTTGAGTTGGACGAGGCTACGGGCATGAATCCCTTCGAACTGAATGACTCGCTGTACCATGCAGAGCATGTGGTAAATGCCTGGAAGGAGATAGCCGGATGGGATGCAACCACCCAGACTTATACACGTGGCAATGGTGTGAACCACCGTCAGAGTGTCAACTCGAACAAGAATAACAACCTCAGTGCCAGCTTGAACGCACAGATCAACAAGCGTCTGGGTACAAAGCAAGGTCGCAACCTGACCCTGAACGTGAACAGCAGTTGGGGCAAGAGCGAAAGTCAGGGTGACAACTACAGCCAGACGGACTACCTGCGTAGTGTCTTGGCACAGCGTAGGTTGGATGACGGTAGCTACGTTAAGGACTATGGCGAGGATGTGTACCTCGAGGACTCTGTATACCACAAGGCACAGATCAGTCGCAATCCTAACAAGAACTACAATATACAGGTGCAGTTGGGCTACTCTGAACCCTTGGCGGATCAGGTTTATCTGCAGATTAACTATAGTGCAAACTTCCGCTATCAGGACAACCAGCGCAACATCGATGCTATCTTTGACAGAGTTACTCGTCAGTATGATGGTGTGGCAGATTATTGGTTCAAGACCAACGACCTCTATCGTGACCAGTCGATTGACAGATACAACTACACTGACGGCCGTTTCTCGGAGTACTATACTATGGATACCACGCAGGTGGGTTACACCAAGAACAAGAACCTGAACCAGAATGCCAACGTGCAGATCCGTATCAACCGTACGAAGTACCAGGTGACTATTGGTGCCAGCATCCAGCCTCAGTACAGCAAGACAGATAATGTACGCGGATTTAACAGCTACACCAATACATGGGGTACGAAGCAGAACACTCACAACCAGCGTACGGTGATCAACGCTTCGCCCAATATCAATTTCCGCTATCTCTTCACTCGTCAGGAGACTTTCAACTTCCGCTATAGTGGTAGCACCGGTCAGCCCAGCATCAACGACCTGGTAGACGGTGTAATCTCGGATGCCGACCCCTTGAACATCCGTTATGGTAACCCTGACCTGAAGCCTTCATTCACCCACAACCTGAATGCCGACTATAGCAAGACGGTGACTGAGACCCAGACCACGAACAGCGTGAACTTCCAGTTCCGCACCACGATGAACAGTACAGCTCAGCGTACAGAGTACAATGAGGAGACTGGTGGACGTGTATCTAAGCCCGTAAATGTGAACGGTAACTGGAGTGGTAGTGCCTCATATACCTTCAATACCTCACTGGGTGCACAGAAGCGTTGGCGCATCAGCAACTCGCTGAACGGAAACTTCAACAACAACGTTGGCTACCAGTATAATAGCAAGGAGAAGTCGACCGTACGTACTCGTACAAACACCCTCAGTTCGCAGGATCGCTTGACCCTGACCTATCGTTATCGCAGCGAAACTGACTGGGATCTCGAGGCACGTGCCAATGGTAATGTGCGTTATAACATGAACCGCAGTACCAACCCCAACGCAACGAACATGGATACCTGGCAGTTCGGTTATGGAGCAAACTTCACCATGACCACTCCTTGGGGTATGTCATTCAGCACTGATGCTACAGAGAATAGCCGTCGTGGTTACAGCAGCAAGTCGGCCAACACCAACAAGTGGGTTTGGAATGCACAGATCAGCCAGCGATTCCTGAAGGGTAAGGTTCTGACTGTAACCCTCCGTGCAGTCGATATCCTCAACCAGCGCGACGATATCAACCGTAACGTAGGTGCTACCTCGATGAGCGATTCGTACAGCCAGATGATCAGTAGCTACTATATGCTGACTGTCAATTACCGCTTCAATAAGTTTGGTGGCCGTACCACTGGTCGTAGAAACAGTGGAACGTTCATGGAAGGCCCCATGGAGCGTCCCGGAATGGGTGGCAGCAGTATGGGCGGTGGTGGTAACCGTGGTGGTGCTGGTGGCGGCTTCGGTGGTGCTGGAGGCGGCGGTGGCCGTGGAAGATAAGCCCCTACCTTAAGGTATACGATAAGTATTAGTAAGTCATTGAAGGTAAATAGTTTTGTTTGGAACGCAGGTTGTGCACATCGTTGGTATAACTTGCGTTCCTTTTTTCGTGGCTTGCTGTAAAAGCAAGTAAATTCTGCCATTCTGCCAACTTTTCTTCTGCCATTTTGACAATTGGCACGTTATTGGTAAATGGAGATAATAGAAACGCGTTGTGGCGTCCAAGACAGAAAGTAGTTAAACATAAAACATAAACAAACATGACAATCAAACCATTGGCAGACCGCGTGCTCATTGAGCCCGCTCCTGCAGAGACAAAGACAGTAGGTGGCATCATCATTCCCGACACCGCCAAGGAGAAACCCCTTCAGGGAACCGTAGTTGCCGTAGGTCAGGGTACCAAGGATGAGGAAATGATCCTTAAGGAAGGTGACACCGTACTTTATGGCAAATATGCCGGAACAGAGTTGGAGCACGAGGGTAAGAAGTACCTGGTGATGCGCCAGAGTGATGTGGTGGCAGTATTAAGTTAAAAATTAAAAATTAAAAATTAAAATTTAACAGATCGATGCCATGGCAGGAATAGATAATGCTATTTACGATAAATCGTATTCATTTGCAGTAAGGATAGTAAATGCATATAAATTTCTTACTTCAGAACAAAAAGAATTCGTTTTATCAAAACAATTGCTAAGGTGTGGAACTGCTATTGGAGCTTTGGCCAGAGAAGCTAAGTTTGCTCAAAGTCGTGCTGATTTTATCAATAAGCTTTCGATAGCTCTCAAGGAAGCAAACGAAACCCTCTACTGGATTGAGTTACTACACGATACGGATTATTTAGATGAAACAGTTTTTTTATCTATATATCAAGATGCAAAAGAATTGACAGCACTTTTAGTTTCGATAGTAAAGACGACTAAGGCCAACTCCTAACTTATACATTTATCTTTTAATTTTTAACTTTTAACTATTAACTTTTATTCATCGTACGCGGTACACTAAATTTTAATTTTTAACTTTTAACTTTTAATTTTCATCATGGCAAAAGATATTAGATTCAATCTTGAGGCACGCGAGCTTATGAAGCAGGGCGTTGATAGCCTCGCAAACGCAGTGAAGGTTACCCTTGGTCCTAAGGGTCGTAATGTTATTATCGAGAAGAAGTTTGGCGCTCCTCATATCACAAAGGACGGTGTAACCGTTGCTAAGGAGGTGGAGTTGGCAGACCCCTTCCAGAATGCTGGTGCTCAGTTGGTAAAGAGCGTTGCAAGCAAGACAGGTGATGATGCTGGTGATGGAACAACCACCGCTACCGTACTGGCTCAGGCTATCGTACGTGAGGGTTTGAAGAATGTTGCAGCAGGTGCTAATCCTATGGACCTGAAGCGTGGTATTGACAAGGCTGTAGGCGTTGTGGTTGAGAACCTCAAGGCTCAGGCAGAGCAGGTGGGCGATGACTATCAGAAGATCGAGCAGGTGGCTACTGTCAGCGCCAACAACGATCCTGAGATCGGTAAACTGCTGGCTGACGCGATGCAGAAGGTGAGCAAGGATGGCGTGATCACCATTGAGGAGGCTAAGGGTCGTGACACTACTATCGGTGTTGTTGAGGGTATGCAGTTCGACCGTGGTTACCTCTCGGCTTACTTCGTGACCAATACCGAAAAGATGGAGTGCGTGATGGAGAATCCCTACATCCTCATCTATGACAAGAAGATCTCTAACCTGAAGGATTTCCTCCCCATCCTCGAACCTGCCGTACAGAGTGGTCGTCCTCTCTTGGTTATCGCTGAGGATGTAGACAGCGAGGCACTTACTACCCTCGTGGTTAACCGTCTGCGTGGTCAGTTGAAGATCTGTGCAGTAAAGGCTCCTGGCTTTGGTGACCGTCGTAAGGCTATGCTTCAGGATATTGCCGTACTGACTGGTGGTCTGGTAATCAGCGAGGATACTGGTCTGAAGTTGGAACAGGCAACCCTCGAGATGCTGGGTACCTGTGACAAGGTGACCGTAAGCAAGGACAATACCACCATCGTCAATGGCCGTGGTGATAAGGAACTCATCCAGGATCGTGTAAATCAGATCAAGAATGAGATTGCAAACACCAAGAGCGAGTATGACAAGGAGAAGTTGCAGGAGCGTCTGGCCAAGTTGGCTGGTGGTGTAGCAGTACTCTATGTTGGTGCTCCCAGCGAGGTGGAGATGAAGGAAAAGAAGGATCGCGTAGACGATGCTCTGTGTGCTACCCGTGCAGCTATCGAGGAGGGTATCATCCCTGGTGGTGGTGTAGCCTACATCCGTGCCCAGAAGGCCCTGGAGGGTATGACAGGTGCTAACAACGACGAGACTACGGGTATCCAGATCGTGCGTCGTGCCATCGAGGAACCTCTACGTCAGATCGTAGAAAACGCAGGCGAGGAAGGCAGCGTAGTAGTCAACAATGTTCGCAATGGCGAGGGTGACTATGGTTACAATGCCCGTGAGGACAAGTACGAGAACATGAAGGCTTCTGGTATCATCGATCCAGCTAAGGTTACCCGTGTTGCTCTTGAGAACGCAGCTTCAATCGCTGGCATGTTCCTCACCACTGAGTGTGTCATCTGCGATGCTAAGGAGGATAAGCCCGAAATGCCAATGGGTGCTCCCGGCATGGGCGGTATGGGTGGCATGATGTAATCTGCTCGAAGAAACTATAATAAGGTGGGGCTGTCAGATATCTGGCAGTCCCATTTTAAAATAAGTAAAAATTCGCACAAACCTTTCACTATGCCATTCAATTTGTTGTGATTCAATGCGTTATAGCTGGTGAAGGGTAGGTGAAGGGTTTGCAAACCTTTCACCTACCCTTCACCTCTTCTTAATATGCTTATAATCTGGACATTACATGTTGAAAATCCACCAAAGTGAAGGGTCACTCCCAAAAACAACTTTAAAAAATAGCTGTGTTTTCCTAGGTGCTTCCTATGTTCTCCTATAGTGCCCTAACGCATTCTTGGGGTCTCCGCGATGATTCCGCGAAGGATCCGCGAAGGATCCGCGATGCTATCTCGGAACCACAGATGTCTCATTACGGACAATAATGCAAGTGGGACAATAGTATTATTAAGGGGAAAAAGGAAAGAGTGTGGGTTAGCTCTCTCCAAACAACTTCTGGTATTCGCTTTCGAAGTTGGGCGTAAAGACCTCCTTACCGAAGTTCTCCACCAGTTCCTTTTTGCTCCAGAAACGACCTCCGTCAGTCTCAGCAGATGGGGTAATGGGACCATCGTAGATGGTTTTGTGCGGAAAGACCAGTTCACGTTCACGACTGCTTTCAAAGATATATGAGGGGAGAGTTTCGGGGGTGAAATCCGTGATACCCAGTTCCTCCTGTACCTCGCGCCTTAGGGCTATCTCGACATTCTCACCTAAATCGATGTGTCCGCCTAC
>DCIS01000049.1:0-7318 GCA_002317475.1 Prevotellaceae bacterium UBA1720
AGGTACTACCCCAATTCCGACGCGTAAGAGATGAAATCAGATCAAAGATGACAGAGATTGATTGGTGTTAAAAGATTATGTATATAGGAATCGATATAGGCATTAGCTCGACCAAGGTGGTGGCTTTTGTCGGAAAGAAACTGAACAAGAAAGAGATCTGGGAGGGGGGCTTTGACGAAAAGCGCCTCAATGAGTTCATCTCCTCCATCCGATCTTTGGATTGCCGTGTTGAGAAGATTGCTGTGACTGGTGTCGGAAGCAAACGCATCGGCAATAAGCTTCTTGGATATCCTGTTGTCAAAATTGATGAGTTCGACGCCAATGCTGCCTCGGCATCGTATGTGTGTGATGAACCTGAGATTATTGTTGTTTCTATGGGTTCGGGAACGAGCTTTGTGGAGGTTACTTCCAAAGAGGCTAAGCACATCGGGGGCAGTGCCTTGGGAGGAGGAACGATCCTCGGTCTCTTCCAACATCTCGTTGGCGGTGGTGGATGGACACATCTGAGGGCATTGGCAGAACGCGGACAGCTCAATAACATCGATCTGACCATAGGAGATATCAGTAGCGAAGAGCTGCCGGACCTTCCGATGGACGTGACCGTCTGCAATTTCGGCAAGGCCAATAATCATGACACGCCGCAGGACCTCGCACTCGGATTGATAAACATGGTCCTGCAGAATATTGGTGTAATGGCCTATCTGGCTGGAAGTGGACGGGGCATCAAGACCTTTGTCGTGATTGGACGAATGACAACCCTCCCACATGCTCCAGAAATATTCGAGCGTCTCAACAACCTGTATGGCGTCAATTTCATATTGGCACAACAGCCTACATTTATGACTGCTATCGGAGCTGTAGTCAAAGTTCTATAGATGAGGGATGATTGTAAACAACTAGAACAAAAAAAGGGAGCACAAAAGAAATACGAAATCAAGATAGTAAAAAATTACCAAACTCGCTGATATACATGGCAACAATTCAAACAAATTGTCTATTTTATGTTATATGTATGAACGCTTTTGCCCTGTGCCGAAGGCAGATAGTTAATGCCCCACCAGCACATCTGAAGACAGGCGAAGCTGAATAGCAGGAACCAAAGTGATAGTTTTCGGCTGACGGCCTGGCTTGGCAATCTTCGCCAATGTATATATACCAGATAACACAACCAGGTGATTGCCGCCCACGTTTCTTTTGGGTCCCACGCCCAATAGGTTCCCCACGCCTCCTTGGCCCACAGTGCACCAAACAGCATACCGAAAGTCATGAATGAGAGACCCACACAAACCAGATTATCTATCAGATCGATGGAATGACTTAGTTCGTCCTCCTTACGACAATGGTCGGGTCGACGAGCTTTATAGAGGCAAAACAGAGCGACACAGGTAGCTGCGCCAAACAAGGCATAGCAGAACATATAGACAATGACATGTGGTGCGAACCACGGGCTCTGTAATGCTGGCATCAGCGTAGTGCTGTGAATCTCTGGCTTGAAAAGATTAACACAGATAAATACCAGCGACAAAAGCGTAGAGAACCCCAGGATCCAGCGATATGACCATCGGCTCCAGACGATAAGGCCTGCAACCGGCAGGAAAAATGAATACCACAGACGGGTTTCGCCCATCGTACGGAGTGGAGGCCGCTCGAGACTGAGCCACATGCCTGTGATATAGGTCAGGAAGAGGAAGATTCCCACCAGCGTAAAACACCAAGTCATCGCTTTCCGCTCACGAAAGGCGCTCCATGCACCCAAAGCCCAAAGCAGAACAGCAGGTAGGGCGAAATAGGGGAAATGTGTCCAGGTCATAGTTCGCGTTCTCTGTTTTTAGTTTCCACCCTGTTGTTGGTCAGAAACAGCAAGGCTGCACCGGCCAGCATCATGAAAATTCCTGAATAGACGTAGGGCAACCAGGGGTCTCTGACCAGTTCGAATACCGATGTGTCTGACCATCTGCCCAAGGCTTCATCGTACGACAGCTGATAGATCTTCCATCCTGCTATCTCAAACGGATGATTAACCTCGATCACAGCTTCCTGCTTGTTGCCCGCTTCGGTATAGACCGTCACCTCTGATACAAAGCGTTTCGGTTCCCGCTGGGGCATCACGGCGCTATACCGGTCGTCGAGACGCAATGCCTTATAGGGGAACATGAACGATCCGCACGATACCCAGCCGCTGCGCACACTGTCCTGCTGCTCGCCATCGGCAGGCCAATCTTCGGTAGCTACATGGTGGATATTATAGGCTATAATGTAGGCAGCAGTACAGGCTCCCATACTGTGCCAAGATACGTAGCTGTCGCTCTCTGGCCGAGGGGCTGCATAATCGTACAATGAATCCTGACGTAGTTGCCAAGGAGAGTCCTGTACGACCGTTCCCGTCTCATTGTCAATGATGCTGTACTGTGGAGCATACTCTTCGATAGTGAAGCTATGCAACTCGATGGCCAGAGGTAATTCGGTAAAACGTGTTTCGTTGCTGTCAGCATTGGTGGCACGCCATTCTGGGGTCCCGACCTTGACGGTCATGTGCAGTCGCTGCATGTCGGCATATCCCAATGTGCCGCACACCATAGCCACAAACAATCCGATATGATTCAGTACTGAGGCAAGCAGAAACAAGGTATTGCGCCAAGGTTTGCCTTGACACAACGATTTTACAAGCCTGAATATCCTGTCTGTTCCAACCAGCCCTGCGATATTCATAAGCCATATATAGATCAGCACAAAGGGCCATGATTGCAGTGTATCGTCCCAGCCTGTTAGACCCAGCCACAAGGTGACCGCCACTCCCGACAGCAGTGCTGGGACGGCGGCATGCATCGTCATACTCCACTGCACTACATACAACCGCTTGCGCAGGATGTATGAAACACCCAGCGCAAGCACATAAATAGATAATAGTATGATGTTTACGGGCGAAGAGAGCAGATGCCAGTCTATGGGTCCGATGGTCAGTTGCATTAGAATGCCCATCGTCAATAGGCCTACACCGATGACTGCGCCTTCTCCGAAACTCCAAGGTTTTTGCCACATCGTCTATCGACAGATTTCTGAATTACCCTGTTCGATCACAGTGATACAGTGGTATAGGCGTCGTCACGTACTTTGCCTTTCGACTGTGCATCCTGCAGCCACTTTGGACGAATCTCCTGAAGGAACTTCTCCTTGGCTGCCACTTTACCTGCCATGTCAAGACCAAGGTACTGTTGCGCCTTCTCCTTGCTGCTGATATCCGGCATGGGCACCTCCTCGGTATGACCTAACTTGGCCAGCGTACGTGCTATCTCGACCTGTGCTTTCAGGGCATATTCCAGCGAGTGACCCAGAATGCGGGTTATCTCCTGTGGTGCGTGGAAACTTGCACCATGCGACGCTACGGCAAAGTCCCAGCGCCACTGGCTTTTGCGCAACAGGGCGAGTGTCTCCTTCATCTGTGCTTCGGTAGCGCCATTGTCCCAAGCATATTTGGCCTGGATATGAGCCTTGGCAAGTTCCTTTTCCACCTGATTTCGGATGTCTAGAACCTTCTCCTGACGCTCATATACGTTCTGGCGCAAGGTCTCCTCGCTCTCACGATGACACACCAGACAGGTGCGTTCCATCTTATTGAGTGGGCTCTGAACGTGATGATCGCTGAACTTCACGCCACCTTCGCTCATATATGGCATGTGGCAGTCGGCACATGATACGCCTCGCTGACCATGAATACCCATCTTGCTGGTTTCGAAACCAGGATGCTGAGCCTTGAGTATTGGGGTCTTGGACAAGGTGTGGATATAATCGTAATAACCTGTCTCGTCATAGTAGCTCTCGATATCCTCGACGGTGAAACCCTTATCCCATGGGAAGGTCAGATACTGGTCTTTCTCGGGTGTTGCCGGATCGTCACGGAAATAGTACTCCACATGACACTGGGCACACACCAGCGTGCGCATCTCCTGAGGGGTTGCCTTGGTGATATCCTTGCCCTGACGCTCGAAGGCCTCGACCAGTGCTGGACGGCTGATGTGTAGATCCATGGTCTCCGGATCGTGGCAATCCGAACAGCCCAATGGGTTGACGATTTCGTTGCCCCACATGGCCCAGTTGGCCTTGTAATACTCGGAAATACCCTTTTCCTGCATGATACGTGGTACGTCCGGGCTCTTACATGTCCAACAGGTGCCAGGCTGGTTCGAGCCTGTGGTTTCGGTATCAGGAGCACCGACACGCAAGGTGCGGGTCATATCCTCGATGGTATGCATGTGTCCACGAGGGGTGGTATAGTCCCATGAGAATGCATATCCAGCCCACAGCACGACCATCTCTGGACGTTCAGCCAAGACATCGACTGCCTCTGAGCTCTGGTACTTGCTCTTGAAAGACGTCTCTTCTGTCTTGCGCCAAGTCTGATATTCACGAGGGAAGTCAGAGCGGAAGTCTTCATTCTGTGGATGAATCTTCTCACCTGTCATCAGGTTCTTGCGATTGTTGAAAAGATTGGCTACCTCTGCACGACGCTCCATCAGGGCGCTAGTGAGTAGTCCAAGAGCAAAGACTGCGACCATGGCACCTATAAACAATGCCCACGCTTTGCCTCCTGAAAGTTTCTTGTTGTTTCCCATAATTGTGGTATTTTAGTTATTATTTACTTACTCATTTTCTCATATGTAATTGAGTTGTCTATTGGGGGTTACTCCATAGCAGCCTTC
This sequence comes from Prevotellaceae bacterium UBA1720, assembly GCA_002317475.1. Classification (GTDB taxonomy): domain Bacteria; phylum Bacteroidota; class Bacteroidia; order Bacteroidales; family Bacteroidaceae; genus Physcousia. The sequence goes on from DCIS01000049.1 coordinate 4,698, forward strand.
AACCATGCTGGCACAGGACTTTCTGGCAGTGGCACCTTGGCCGCTGGCGTACCACCAAGACTCGAACTGCCTCCATGCGGCACTTGGCGATGACAATCCCAGCAGACTTTGCCTTGTCCAACCTGTGTCTTCATGTAATCTACCTTACCTGTATTGACCAACGTGGTATTGAGTTCGGTGTGGCATCTGATGCAGTTGTTCATGATTACCTGACTACTGGCATCTTCGGCTCGGATGGCCTGTCGCTCCTGATGGGCCAAAAACTTTGCTACATGTTTAATTCCATCGACACCCTTGAAGGCATACTTACGGGCAATGTTTTCGTGTGGCACATGACAATCATTGCATGTAGCATTACGCGAGTGGCTCGAATGGAACCATGTGGCATAATAAGGTGACATGATGTGGCAATTTACGCAGGCTGAAGGGTCGTCGCCCAGATAACTGTGCGCCCTGAGCAGGTAAAGGAAAAAAAATCCGCACCCTACTATGCCCCCGAGTAAAACGAGACCAACACATTGTTGTCTATGTGTCAAACGGCTGACAAAACGGGTTACAATGTTCATAATATTCAATTTTTAGGTAATATTATTTGTTTCGCTCGCAAAAATATTATATCTTTGCCACATAAAAGATAACCAAATTCAAAAAAAATAAGGTAACCAGATGAATAGGCCTTGGAAGATTAAATTCGATTTTGTACTTGATAATAAGGATATTCCAATGTATCGTCAGCTTGCTGAACATATACAGCAAATGATTGAGACTGGAGTCCTATTACCAGGTGATTTGCTACCTGGAAGTCGCGAAATGGCCGAGGAAATGCATGTCAGTCGTAAAACGATACTCTCTGCCATGGACCTGCTCGTCTTCAGCGGATGGATAGAGAACCGCGAGCGTGTGGGCTTGTTTGTACGTGACCGTTCTTCGCTCAACCAACTAAAGCACACACACAAGGATTCAACTCCTGCAACCTCTGAACCGACTATTGACGCGCCGACTTCTCAATTAGGCTACAAGTTGGTTATCAATGATGGGTTTCCCGATACACAACTTGTACCATTTGAACTGCTCAGTCGCACTTTCCGTCAGCTATTAAACCGCGCAGCACGATGGAAGATGTTAGGTTATGAGGATCCTCGGGGGTATATTAAGTTACGTTCTGTTTTAGCGCATAACGTGAGCCAGGAACGAGGGTTAGCCACTTCGGTAGACGAGTTGATGCTTACACGAGGAAGTCAGCAAGCCCTTTACCTGATAGCTCATGCATTATTGCATACAGGTGACGTTGTAGCGATGGAAGACCCTGGTTATGAAAGCGCACGAAAAGCATTCCTTACAGCTCAATTAGAAGTTCGTTCAGTATCTGTCGATAATGAGGGTATCAATGTTGATGCATTGGCATCGATGCTGGAGCAGGGTGTTCCTGTCAAGGCTATCTATGTAACCCCTCGCTATCAATACCCTACGACAGTGACGTTGAGTCCACAACGCCGCCGTATGTTAGTGGATTTGGTTTTGAAGTACAACCTGATAGTGATTGAAGACGACTTCGGCTTTCATTTCCAGTTTTCAGGACATCACATCAAACCCCTCAGTGTGTTATTGCCTAAAGCAAATTATGTATATATTGGAACTTTCAGCAAGATACTTGCCCCTGCATTACGCATGGGTTTTGTGGTCTCGTCTCTGCCAACCCTCCAACTGCTTGCAGACTATCGCCATCTTGTGGATATCCAGGGCGACAATGTTATGGAACGCGCCATTCTCTGCCTAATTGAAGAGGGCGAACTGACTAGGCACCTCCGTCGGGCTTGTAGGACATATAAAGAACGTCTTCTGTTCATCAGCAACCTCATAGAAAAGCAACTGGCAGATCGTGTTGTCTATCACAAGCCGCATGGTGGACTGGCTCTATGGCTCATACTTCGCACTAACCCTACAAGCCAATTACTACGTATGGGTATATCTGTTCATGTCATCGACTTGCCTGACAAACAATACGGACTACGTATCGGTTATGCTTCAATGAGTAAAGCAGAAATAGAGTTGCTCATCGACGCACTGAATAGAGCGGGTCTGGCACCTTGTACCCCAGCCCCTCGTTGATTCAAGGAAGAAGATGCAACGAAAAAAAGCCACACAGCCACATCCCAATTCCGATCTGTCGTCGTCGATTATCTAAATGCACGCAATGGCACGAATCTTCATAGCCATACGGTTCAATGACGAGTTCAAGCAGAACCTTGTTGAGATACAGGGCACCTTGCGAGCAAGAGGCGTTCAGGGTAACTATTGCCCATACGGCAACCTCCACATGACTCTTGCCTTCATCGGAGAGAACTACGACCTTCCCGCCATTCACAAGGCAGTCAATGAAGTGAAGATCGAACCATTCAGCCTTTCGACAAGCAGACTCGGCACCTTTTCCACCAAATCGGGAGTTATCTGGTGTGGAGTGAAAGAAAGCGATGCCTTATCCTCCCTTGTCTACGACCTGAGAGAAAAGCTAACTGCACATGGCGTGACATACAAAAGACAAGACTTCTTCCCTCACATCTCATTGGTACAGAACCCGTCACCAATCATTACAGAGATAGTTATCCCTCAAAGCACGATGG
>DCIS01000049.1:7486-8041 GCA_002317475.1 Prevotellaceae bacterium UBA1720
TCGAACAGCTCAAGGATGACCTTGGAGACAGCATCAAGATCCTGAAGGTGGATGTTGACAAGAATGAGGCACTCTCGATGCAATACCGCATTCAGTCCGTCCCTACCCTAATGCTCTTCAGAAAGGGAGAGATCATTTGGCGCCAGAGTGGAGCCATGCGGCTGACGGAACTCAAGAGCCTGATTGCAAAATACTCCTAAAACAAACCCATGAACATACTTGTAGTCTGTACGGGCAACCGCTGCCGTAGTCAGATGGCTCACGGCATCCTCAAGCATCTGCATCCTGAATGGAATATCTGTTCGGCTGGAATCAAACCTGCTGCCGAGGTTCATCCACTAGGGATACGGGTGATGCAAGAGATTGGCATTGACATCAGCCATCACTATCCGAAGTCTCTGGATCAATACCTCGACCAAGCATGGGATTATGTCATTACCGTTTGTGGTGGTGCCAAAGAGTCGTGCCCGGTGTTTTCTGGGCGAGTTACCCATCGACTGCATATAGGTTTTGACGACCCAGATGCCTTCAAAGGTACAGAGGAAGAGATTCTAC
>DCIS01000187.1:0-1356 GCA_002317475.1 Prevotellaceae bacterium UBA1720
CCAACTTTTTTTGAAAAAATATGCTACAGAACATAAAAACTGAGGAAAAGGAGGATACACGAAGGGAGGATACCTTATTATATATTACGCGCGAGAAGGATTACCTTATCTCAATATCCCAATCCAGGCAGAGGCACTCGTCGTAATGTAGTAATGCATTTTGTTTTTCAAAAACCGTTGTCTTTTTATAAACAAACAGCCCTGGAGCAAGATACCTATAGCCTGTGCACCTTCTTCGTTGCAATGTAGCATCGTGCAGAACCAATGGATGATTCTTGATGAAGAAACTAGTTGTAGCAAGGCGCTCCAAGCCTATTTCCAATAAAGCCGCGTCAAAAGTTTGATCATTCGTCTTACGTTGAATCAAACGTCCATCTGAAAGGTTGATACGCAAGGTTGTCTTTTTCCGGTTTTCGTACTTGTAGAGTTCATCATCACTCAAACGGCTCATGCGTTTTTCTGTCTTGGTATCTTCTGCCTGCCTTATGCATTTAGATATCTCTACCTTCAGCTCATCAGGTGCCAAGTTTCCAAAGAAGTCCAAGACATGAAGGGTAGTACGCAAGTCTTTGATGTTTGGTTTTATCATCGATATTTGTTCCTAAATAAGAAAAGTAATCAAATTCACTTACTAAACTTTTTCTGCAACCAACCACGAACGGGGATGTCATAGAGCTTATATGACAACCAAGCAACCATTATGGTGATGACAAATACAATTATTTGCACCATAATGAAGGACGAAAGGGAAATATCGCGATTGCGGTCCCACCAAGCCAAAAAGACGTATAGGAATGGATAATGAGTGATATAGAGAGGGAAGGAAATCTCACCTAACCACTTACAGAGGGCACTGCTACGCTTACCTGTCAGAGAACTGCGAGCACCAAGTGCTACGATAAGTGGGAAGAATACCAGAACGGATGCTGCATTGAAAAGACCCTCTGGCAAGAACGTATCCCAGCCACACATACGAGGAGCAAGCAAAATGGCAGATAACATCAGTGAACAGGTAAGGAATCCATGTGAGAATACAGATTGTTTCCCATTCATTAATCGACTGAGCAACACACCCATAAAGAAAGGGTATAGCAAACGACACATTGCCACATAACAATGTTCAGGATCAAGTACAAATCCAAAGTTGAGGGAGAGAGCATTCTCATGCTCCTGTAGCGTACCGAACAGATTGAGTGCCAAGGCAGAATCAATCACCAACACCCCAAACAAAGCGACCAAAATGGCAAGCATCCACGTACGGAGATGTCTCACAACAAGGGCATAGAGCAGATTGGCTATATACTCATAAAATAACGACCACATCGGGGCATTGGTTGAGGTGACCTCGTTGTAGCT
>DCIS01000187.1:1410-28163 GCA_002317475.1 Prevotellaceae bacterium UBA1720
ACCAGGAGTAGCATCCACCACTCGGTCTCAGAGACATGGGCATACATAGGACAATCACTGAAATAGAACAACATGATGCCAATCAATCCGCCCATGAAAACCATAGGTTGAAGACGTATGAGTCGGCGTTTGATGAATCCACCAAAGGTCAGTTCTCTACCCCATCTCGCATCATAAGCATAACCAATAACAAAACCGGAAAGTACGTAAAAGAAATCGACAGCCAAATAGCCATGAAACAAAGGCATAGTGCCAGGATTCATATACTCCGTAAGGTGGAACCATACGACCAAAAGTGCTGCTACACCACGCAGGCCATCAAGAATCTCGTAATGTGGGCGAGTAATGTACATGGGGTTGTGTATTATTAAAAGGGGTTGAAATAATTCAAGTTTAGAAATGATTCATTCATTACGTGCAAACACCGTATAAACACCGTACAGATACCGTAAAACACCGTACGTTTACGTAGGCTATACGTAGGCTATACGTAGGCAGTACGTTAAAACTTATAAGTGAGTCGGAGCCAACCACTATCCTCATGAGTGAAACTGTTGTGGATAGTACCGACATAAGCACCTTGGGTGAGGATGATATCAGGCTCGTCAATGTGGTCATAACCAATTGCTGCTACCAACTTGCCATTGTTCGTCAATTTACGCTGGAGTTCAGCACCATAACCCAACTGACGTCCTTGATGTGAGTAGAGATCGATAGTATTCCCCTCGGAATAGTCACAATATATCTGCATACGGATATCCAATGGCAACTGCTGAGAGAGACGTGCTGATGCTGAGATGCCCCAATGTTCCTTTGCCATGTGAATGGCCTCAGCTTCGCGCTTGTCCCAGATGAGGGTAGCCTTTGCCTGAAAATTTGTTTGCTTAAAGGGACGCCATACGACCTCTGGTGTCATAGACCATGCTCTACGCTTGCCTTCATTGCCCCAAGTAGAGATACGCACCAAGTCCCTCTCCATCCAAATGGCATTAAAACCATCATTGGCAGCAATGTGCTGGAGAGTGGTGGTGAAATCTACCTTGTCATGCTTCAAAAGGTACTTGAGTATGAAGCTGTTAGCATGCATACCGATGAGATCAGGATTGCCATAACTGATCGTGTAAGGACCACGAACCTTTGCGGGATTGAGCAAAGCCAAAGAAGGACGAACGATACGACGAACATAGTTGAAAACCAGTGAGTTGCTTTTATTCATCTGCCACGAGGCACCAAACTCCGGCACGAAATCATTCAAGTTCTCATCCTCCATACGGGTATAGTTGTACTCCAGTTTAGCATTGAGTTTGACTGAGCCAACGCCCAGAGAACCTTTGAGATAAGTTCCTATAGTCTGATAACGGTGCGTGAAATGATCATCCAGTGCTTGATTGTTTTCCAACCATTGCCCATCATTGCTGCGAATCAGTCTATTCTCATAGAACGCACCGATATTGAGGGGAACAAGAGTGATTAGAAGAGGTATCTGATAGTCGGCCTGTATGCGATGCTTCTGGGTCAAACCATCAGTCAAGAGATGATAACTATTCGGAATGTGATAGATTGTTTTTTCTGGCAGAATGTCCTGCATATTGTCTGCATCCTCTGACTCACGGAGATAGTTGTACTTGATATCCAACTGGCTGCCTATCAACCATGTAGGCATATCAAGTGGGTCAAGGAAGATGTGAGTGTAATCTGCCGAGACATCTAGGGTCTGCTCATTGTTTCGGTTCTGCCACTCCGAACCAACCATGGAATGTGGAGAACGAGAACCTGCGGAAAGAGAAAAAGGATGCTGGAGGGGCATGTATACATTTTCCTGCTGCAAACTACGCAAATGCCTGTGTTCGTAATCACCCTTGACACTGGCAGTCAGCAAGTCTAACGGGGACAGAAGATAAATAAAGGTGGTACCATACTCCATCTTCATGCCATCAGTCTGGGTCTTCTGATGAGATTCATACAAGAAATCTGCATTATCTGAAAGTGGCGAGATACCAGTATACGTGAACTGGACGTCCTCCTCCATCTCTGAATTCTGACGATTGATACCCTTAACGCCAAAGAATGGCGAAATCTGCAGTTTTGGTGTGCTAATGTTCAAACGGGCAGAAAAGTCATAGGGATTAGAGTACCCTACCCTACCCAAGGCAGAAACTTCTCCTTGAACTTTAGTCTGAGCCCATGTGCTACAGGTTACAAGGAGAGCAAGGAGGCTCGCAAATAATCTATTTGTCATTTTTATGGTTCTTGTTTTGTGAAAAAGTTGGGGAAGTTTACAAAAAAGGAGCGTCAAGAAGTTGGGGAAGTTTACAATTGTTTGCGCAGATAACGAATAGAACCGACATAGATAAGCAAGATGACATTCATCATAAGAGCATAAATGATGCCCGGGATAGCTATTCGTCCGTCATTGAATACAAAGGGACTGGAGGCAATGGCAATAGCCTGAGCTGCATTCTGCATACCTACCTCAATAATGATGGTACGACGCTCCTGAATCTTCAACGATGCTGCATAACAGAGAAACGAAGCCAAAACCACTGCACAGAGTAGAAGTACAGTGACTGCCAAGCCCAAAGACATGAAATTGGCAGAAATTGTATCACGATGTTGCACAAAGAAGATACCAGCCAAAAACATCAAGGCAGGAAAAGCCAAACGTGAAAGCACCTTCTCAATCTTACCGGCAACCTTGTTGGCCCAACGACGTACTGCACAACCAAGAAGCAAGGGCAAAAGCATCGTCACCAGGTTCTGTATCAGCAAGTTACCGATTGGAAGAGTCACACCAATAGCATTGCCTGCACCAGAAGTTGCCCATTGCATGATAATGGGTAGGGTGAAGAGAGTCACCACGCTGCTGATAGCTGTCAGGGAAACGGAAAGTGCCACGTCACCCTTGGCCAGCATAGAGAAGACGTTAGAAGAACTCCCACCTGGACAACAGGCGATGAGCACAAAACCGATGAAGAACAATGGCTCGAGGTGCAGCAAAGTAGCGATGACATAAGCCAAAAGTGGCAAGAGTACCAACTGACCTAACAAGCCCAAGAGCATAGCCTTGGGACGACGAAGTACCATCATGAAATCCTTTCCCTCGAGCGTCAAACCGAGGTCGAACATCAAGATGGTAAGGATAGGCAAAACGATGAATAGTGAATTCATTTTTCTAGGGTATTTGGTTTTTGGAGTTTCTAGTTAGGAAGTGTTACTTACGCTCCAGTTCTTGTAAATTCTCCAACTTCTTTGTCTCCAGGAATTCGTAAATGCCGCAAAGATGCTCACGAACTCTCTGGTTGCCGAACTCATAGACCTTGGTTACAAGTCCATCCAGGAAGTCACGGTCGTGGCTGACCACAATCAATGTTCCATCAAAATCCTGTAGTGCTTGCTTTAAGACATCCTTGGTCTTGAGATCAAGATGATTGGTAGGCTCATCGAGGATGAGCAGATTGACAGGTTCCAGCAACATTTTGAGGATGGCCAGACGAGTACGTTCACCACCAGAAAGCACCTTCACCTTCTTGGTTGACTCCTCTCCACCAAACATAAAGGCTCCCAGTAAATCACGTATCTTATTACGTATTTCACCCTTGGCAACATCATCAATGGTTTGGAAGATTGTTAGTTCGCCATCCAGGAGAGAGGCCTGATTCTGAGCAAAATAGCCAATCTGTACATTATGACCCAACTCCAACGATCCTTGATGTTCCAACTCGCCCATGATGCACTTCACAAGGGTAGACTTACCCTCACCATTTCTGCCTACAAAGGCAATCTTGTCACCACGTTCCACGGTGAGATTAACTCCTCGGAAGATGGTCTTCTCACCAAAAGACTTTGCCACATCGCTCATCATCACGGGATAAGAACCACTTCGAGGCGAGGGTGGGAACTTAAGTCGAAGTGCGCTGGTGTCCTCCTCATCCACCTCGATAATCTCCAGTTTCTCCAACATCTTCACACGGCTTTGTACCTGCAACGTCTTGCTATAGGTGCCTTTGAATCGCTCAATGAAGTCCTTGGTTTCCTGAATCATCTTCTGTTGTTCCTCATACTGCTTGCGCTGCTGTTCACGACGCTCTTTTCGCAATTCAAGATAATGGCTATAGGATGCCTTGTAGTCGTAAATACGGCCCATGGTTACCTCAATGGTGCGAGTAGTGATGCTATCCACAAACTTACGGTCATGACTGATGACTACAACAGCCTTTGAACTGTCCTTGATAAACTGTTCCAACCACTGAATACTCTCAATATCAAGGTGATTCGTAGGCTCATCAAGTAGAAGTACATCGGGATCCTTCAGTAGCAATTTGGCCAGCTCAATACGCATGCGCCATCCTCCCGAGAATTCGCTAGTAGGACGGTCAAAATCCTTACGATCAAAACCTAAACCCAACAGCGTTTTCTCCACATCCTCCTCAAAATGAGTCATATCAATGGCATAGAACTTCTCACTGAGAGCAGAGACCTTTTCTATCAAAGCCATGTATTCGTCACTCTCATAGTCAGTACGTACGGTCAGTTCCTCATTGATACGGTTTATCTCTGCCTCAGTCTCATGTAAATGGGCAAAAGCCTGGCTTGTCTCCTCAAACACAGTACGTCCGTCTTCTGTCATCAAATGCTGTGGAAGATAAGCAATTACGGTGTCTTTTGGAGAAGTAACGGTTCCACGAGTGGCCTGTCTTACCCCTGCCAGTATCTTCAGCAGGGTACTCTTGCCTGCTCCATTCTTACCCATCAGGGCTATGCGGTCCTTCTCATTGATCTGGAAGGAGATGTCTTTGAAAAGTGTTGTTCCACCGAATTCCACGGTGAGTCCTTCTACTGTTATCATTATCTAATATTCCTATTTCTAGTTTTAGTTGCCATATCAGGATTGTCGGAGATACTTTATCCAAGCATACATGTGCCTGTCTTTCAAATAGTTCTCGTCCTTCTCACATAGATATGCTTCGCGTTCGAAACTGATGTTATAATATGCCTTCATTCTGTCTCTATACACACAGCATCGCACCACCCATTCCACTACATACCAAAGAAAGAAAGGCAAGTAAAGCATCTCCATCTGCTGACGGCTGTGAATCAACTCATGGAGCAATTGGCGTGGCAAGAGTTCATGTCGCGTGAAAATAAATCCAAAGAGATTGATGGCAAGAAATTTGCCACCAAAAGGATGTCTTTTAATATTAATGATGTACCTCATGCGCGCGTAAAAGCATGCAAAGATAATACAAAAATATAGGATGGGCAAGAAATTCCCACATGTTTAGGAATTTCCCTCAACGGATTAGGGGTTATCCTATTGATTGCAATCATATTTTTTCATAACTTTGCATCATAAACAATAAACAAACGCTTCTATTTGACAAAAAACAGAACGCAGAGAAACAACAAACCATATCACAAATAATAAAAACATACAATTATGAAAACGATGAAGAACTGGATGATGATGCTGATCATGATAATGACGGCAAGTGCAATGACCTCTTGCGACGAGGATCAGAAGCTGGCATTTAAATTGGATGGTGAGTGGCGCGGCGATTTCGGTATGAATTATACCATTGACTATCGTGGACGTCAATACACCTTTGATTCATACGATACCTATCTGGTATTCTATAATGACGGAATTGTGGCTTCACATGGTTGGGGAAAGCAGGTTGACTACTACGACTACGGACCATACGAGTATCAATACTACCGTTTCAACTGGCGCATCCGTGATGGTATAATCCATATCACCTACCCTCATAATCCTGAACTTGAAGTTACGATTTATGATTACAGAATGTCATACAGTCACTTCACAGGTTGGTTCGGCAATTCCGATATCAGTTTCGACCTTCGCAAACTTACAGGAGACTATGATTGGGACTACTACTGCAACGACTACAGCTACTACAGCCGAACAGGTTGGTCATACGGCAACTATCCCTACTATAGCAATACCAGATCAACTGCTGACAGCACTGATATAAAGAAAGTTAATGCTGAGGTTGAAGACGGAGAAGAATTTACCATCGTTGGCATAGGAAACCGATATATGAACAATCTCAACGACGAGGAATAAAACCTAATATACTATTTATCACAGGGAGTTGGTTAATTGCCATCTCCCTTCTTTTGGTATTATAGAAATGCTTGATGAAACATGGAAATACTTGACAGAATAAGGAAAAGATTCAACAAAGGGTGCGTTGAGTACAAATTACTGGAAGATGGTGATCACATCCTTATTGCCCTTTCTGGTGGCAAAGACTCGCTGATGCTGACAAAACTGCTGGCAGAACGATCTCGCATCTTTCGTCCAAGCATCAAGATAGAGGCTGCTCATGTAGTTATGGATAATATTCCTTACGAAACAGACAGAAGTTACTTGCAGCAATTCTGTCAGGATCTCGGGGTGAAACTGCACATTCTACATAGCCATTTTGAAGAAAGCACAGACACCAGAAAAACCAAGTGTTTCCTTTGTGCTTGGAACAGAAGGAAGACCCTGTTTACCTTTGCACAAGAACATAGATTTAACAAAGTTGCCCTAGGTCATCATCAAGACGATATCCTTACAACATGGCTGATGAATATCACTTTTGAGGGCAATACTGGAGGCATACACCCCAAACTGAGGATGGATCACTACCCTATCGAGATTATTCGACCTCTCTGTCTGGTTGAAGAAGAATGGATCAAACAGGTGGCACCATCATTAGGGTTTGTCAAGCAGAAAGTTCTTTGCCCATACGAAGAAGTGACACGAAGACATGATATATCGTTGATATACAAACAAATAACGGACCTCAATCCTGAAGCCCGCTATTCTATGTGGAATGCTTTTATGTCAATCAGTAAAGATGAGTTGTGAGATGAATATCAACACCTTCCTTAGAATACATAACTCACACGTACGTCCTTGCCAAATATCTCGTAGAAACGGCTGATCATCTTAGGCAATTCCGCACCCCATTTCTCAGCAACAAACTTACTGGGTGTCTTCACTTTAAGTATCCTGTCTGTCACCTCTACAGGGCTACAACAAACGAAGAAAGTATCATGCCATGTCTCACCCATCTCTGCTCTTACGGCATCTTCAAATGACTGCCATTTTGCACGACTTTCCTCATCAAGCAGTTCTTCGACATTCTTCTGTTCAGTGCTTTCAATCTCCTCTGCCTGATTAAAATCAAACTCCATAGGTCTCGTTTTCATCAACCATTGAATCAGGCATTGAGAAGCGTATGCATGAATATTCTCAGGCTTTTTCTTGTCAATCATCACATCTATGCGATGCATTTCTTCACGGAGAGAAGAAACTTCAATGCCACTCAGCAAAGGCTGAATCAGGTTCCATTCCGCATCTGTAATGTGATATTTCTCTATCAGAAGTGCCTGAAACTTACGTACTTGCTTCATTGTCTGCATCTCCTTACCCAGGTCTGTCTGGATGATGGTGAAACGCACCTCCTTGGGGTTGCCACGTTTCTTTAGACCAGGATAGATGGGGTCAAACTCAAAATAGAAATCTGCCACACCCTCTTCAGCTTTGCTTTTCAGTTCCTTGTAGGCAGGCATTAAAACGGCACGACGAAATTCACTCCACGCAACATACTGATCCAGAGCAACTTCCGTACGAGCATCATTCTTGTATACCAATGTGCCTAGATATTCTTTAAGATCCTCATATTTAGCAGAATAGAACCCTTTCTCGCGCCAACTACTGAGGTATGTGTAAAGGCGAAGGGTACGCGGACTCTTGAATTTACTGATCAGTCCCAATTGATATTCGGTGTAGCCCTTACGCATACCAAATGCACTGTTGGCACTCTTATAACTCATACTTACCATCAGGTATCCTTTCCTTCTGCCCGTTCCTCCGTCTTCCTTACTTGTCGGAATACGAATCTCAGTAAAGATATTACGCATCACCAGATCGTCACCACCTGTGGTTTCGTTGTATTCGCTATACGTCATATCCAGTTTCAGGATATCACGACATGCCTTCTCCAACTCGTCATACCCATCAGCACGAACACCTAAATCTGTAAAGGGAATCTTGAAGGTTACCTCTCCATCAGTTACATCGGACAAAGCAAACAGGTCGTTTGTGAAACCTCCAGACGTACGAGCTTTGATGTTCTTCTCTATTCTATCCTGCAACTGAACAAGGATGGCTGTCACCATCTTGCTCTGTGCCAAAGTGAAATTACCCCTAATCTGGGTACTCACCACAGGACTTTTTATCAGGCCACTATCCAGTAATGACTTGACCATCTCATTGCTCTCGCTAATGAGATTGGGATTCTTCTTTTTCATGCAATAAGTTAAATTCGACGTTGCAAAGATAAGTGAAAATCTATGTGTAACCAAATTTTAATACGTATTTTCTGCTATATACCCCTATATTTTTTTAGAAGTTGGGAAACTTTACAAGAAATTATTTCCTCGTATGCTTGTTTTGGCTTAATTTTGCATCAAATTTCCGTGAGGAAAGTTAAATTCGACACATTTTCAGGAAAGGTTCGCCTCTTTTGGTGGACCTTTTCGGCATTTATAGGCGATGATCAGTCTATTAGAGTATAGAATTTGTAAACTTCCCCAACTTCTTTGCTGTTAAAAGGGCAATACTCCATATAAGATATAGGTACTTCACTTCATGGATTGATTGGCAAGACCCATGACATACAGAAGTTGGTGAAATTTACAAATATCTAAAAATACCAAGATACTTGGAAGTATCTAGAAGTTGGTAATTTTACAAATATGTACGCATATACGCGTGTACATACGTACACCAAAACCATGATATTTACCTTAATATAGAACAGTTTATACATGGAAGTTGGGGAGTTTTACAAGAATAGTTGGGTTCCTTTACAAGAATAGTTGGCATGCATCACAAAAGAACTTGGTGTATTTTACAAATGCCAAAGCGTAATTTATTCATTATCAAACGATAACAGATAGATATATTCTTTATAGAAATAAATCAGAGAGGATTTTTTTATAGGTCTATTTAAATAACTATATATAGTAATTCTATTTGTTTGAATTTCAACAACATACATAACTAAATTTGTTTTTTACCCATCTTTTTTTGTTTTTTTCCCCAACTATTCTTGTTATGTACCCAACTTCTTTTGTATACATTACCAATTTCCATCGTATTACACTCCTTTCTCCCACTCATTTATTATTGCTTTGTACCTTATTAATGAATCACATTAAAGAAGTTGGCATATTTACAAAAACTACAAAATATCTATATAATACGAAATATCCCTAAATAATTACAAGTATACAGCACCCTACTCTACTCTTTTTCTATCACGTATTTGTACTTAATTACAAATATCTTAAAATATATCATACTCTCACGCGTGTTATATTTGCTACATTGCTCTGATAATCAACATATTATACCTTGTCATTTTTGTTCACTATTTTAATTGATCTAGATGAAATCTCCGCCTAAATGGTAGAAATCTGATATATACAGAGATATCCAGCAATCCAAGATGGCATTTGATTGCTGGATATCAACTAAAGATATTAACCCCTTTTTATGACTAAAAGGGTAATTTGAGTTTATGGTTTAGCTTTGCTTTTCGGTTATAACTAAATGTCTTCGAATGTTGTCGTTTTCTGTATGTAGGCAATAACTTCTCTTCTTCCTGAATCATCCAGCATCATTCCGTCGAAGTGCAGTTGCAACCATTGGAATAATGCTGTTCGGATGATATCCTGTTTGTCGAAGCGCTCAAATGTGCTAAGTCTAGCTAAGTCTGCATCCATCCCTTTCTCCAGAAAAACTATTTTGCCATTTACTCTTTCGATGGTGCGTAGACTCTTCTTCCTTCCTCGTTTGCCCTTTTGTGGTTCACCATTCTTAAGTGCAACAGTCTCCCCTACCCCATAGTTCTGTGGCATAGGTGTTGTCTGGGTGATTTCAACTTTTGGGGTAATTACCTCTTGAGGCATGTTATAAGTTTCTTCGCCTTCCTGTGTTTTAATCACCGCTTCCTTCTTTTTTTGTTGTGCTGCTACCTGTACGCTTTCGGCGGCGTCTTCCACAAAATTAGAAATATTGAATGTTTTTGCTTTTGCCATCTTCTTTGTTAATTTGTATTTTCCTAACGTATATTAGGTTGTTTGTTGGTATTTGTAGATATCTGTAATTATTTTGAACTATATCAAACTACTTAAAACTACTTGCATTTATCTCTAGGTATTACGAACTACCTTATATTAATTATTATATAAATTAAGCATTTTCATTTTGAGTTCTCTTGAATTCCTCAAATGCCTCTCTGCTCTTTTTTCCCCATACGGCCGGTGTCCATGTTTTCTTTCTCACGGTGATACCTAGAATATGTTCAGCCAACCTCATGTAGTCATCAGCTGCTGTGCTATCTGCTGCATATTCAAAGAGGGTCATCTCGCTGCCAGGACTCTCATTGCATCGTTGACATCTGCGGATCTGAATGGGGAAAAGTGGTCCGCCAATGTTCTTACTAGGACTACTATAATATTTTTTTACTTCCTTTCCAAGGTTCGTGTTCTTGTCAAATTTTACAAGCAGATAACCCAGAATGGGAAGTGCCTTGTCATAACCTTCACGCACCTCGTCTATAAAATGAAGCAAATTGGGTGCACCTTGAACGCTAAAGAATGACGCTTCAGTAGGTACGATCAGACTGTCTGCAGCTACTAGTACATTTGTGTTGACTAGGTTTTTTCCACCGGGGATACAGTCTATCAGAATGTAGTCATAAGCACTCTTGATGAGGTCAAGGCGTTTCTGCAGTAATTTCTCGTTTGCCACCTTCTGTGCCAGATACTCTGTTGCATCTGCCATTCGTCTACTTGATGGGATGTAGTCCAGTCCTGGGTATCTTTCGAACACTGGTATGCGCTGTATATCGCTGAACCATTCAAATAGTGTTGCTGGTCCTCCATCATCAATAGGCAAGAGGCTTGTCTTGTCCATGATGAGTGTCAGGTTACATTGCTGATCTGTATCTACAAGTAACACCTTCTTGCCAAGTAACCAGAGTGCTGTGCCGAGATTTGCTGTAGTAGTGGTCTTTGCCACACCACCTTTGTCATTAAGAACTGCTATGATTTGTGCCATATAATCAATAATTTACGATGAATTGGTCACTTTTTGAACCTGTTCATTGTATATTTCGTTTGCAAATTTATAGAATTATTAGGTAATATCCAAACATATTTCACTTTATTTTTAATTATTTGTGTAAATTCAAATAGTAATATAATTGCAAATATCTACAAATACCCTCTAATATCTCCGTATTTCTTCTTATAATCTCGCAATTATAATCAAAAAATACAATAAAATAATACAATATAAATCAAAATATCTAAAAATATTACCAAATAATCATATTTATATTTAGTATTACATAACTAGAAATAACCATAAATAAACACAAATAACAAGAAATAATAAAAAATATATAGATAATATAAGATATGCAGATAATAAATAATACTATAAAATAAATAAAGATAAAAGCACATAATATAAAATATAAAGCAATACACAGAAATAAATAGAAATACCAAATACTAATAAGAAATATAATAAGATAAAAAAAGATCATAAAAAATAATAAAAGATAAATAGAGATATCCGCAAATATATCATGTTATCTACTTGTATTTGTAATTACCCATTCTTTTATTGTTTTTAAATTGAAAATAGGGTAGGGGGTTGAAATATGATGAAGAAGGACAAAGGACAAAGGACAAAAGACAATACACCCCTCCCGATAATCGGGACAATAAATCAAAACTATAAATAAAATAAAAATATAAATTTATAATATTATTATTAATAGCATTTTCACCTCCGGTTAGGTGGTTTGTCTTTTGTCCTTTGTCTTTTGTCCTTTGTCCTTTGTCCTTTCTCAGTGTAGTACCCTAGAAATAGTTGAATGAATTTATCCTTAACCCGACTAGCAGTTTATTGAATTTTTGCCTAACCCTAGTCAAGGTTGAATCTGGTTTTGTTATCGTAATGGTCATGAATGCACCATAACGTACCATTTCGCACCATATTTCCCACAGTGCACCAGAGCGCACTAAAGCACTTCTACAATGTCGTAACTTTGCAAAAGAAAACAGGTGACTTAGACTTACAATCTACGTACATCCTACGTATAGCGTACGTATAGCGTACGTATACTTACGGTGTTTGTACGGTGTTTATACGGTATCTGTACGATGTCTCTACTTGTGATGTAACAATGATGTTTAATACAATCCTTACCCTAAACAATGAATATGATGAGAGAGAGAAGAACGAAACAACCAACGATGTCATGAACGATGTTGCCCACTTCGGACATTCACCTATAGTATCTGTAGTAGATGCTTTTTGCCAAACGGCAGTAGCCCATTTCCTTGTAGTGGATCATTTGCTCTGTATGTCCGGTAAAGAGGAACCCACCTGGTTTGAGGCTTTTCAGGAAAGAGGCGTATATCTCTACTTTCGCTTCGTTGACAAAGTATATCAAGATGTTTCGGCATAGAATGAGGTCCTGATCCTTTGGAAACTCATCGGCCAGGAGATTGAGTTTGCGAAACTCCACACATTGCAGAATCTCCTTGCAAACCTTGTATCCGTCGTGAGTGCGCTCGAAGTATTTGGTTCGATATTTCTCAGGAACTGTCTCTATTGCATTCTCGCTATAGATCCCTTTTCGTGCTATGGCAAGAACCCTCTCGTCGACATCTGTGGCCAGTACGTGAATGTTCTCGGTCGAGATGTGTTCTGCCAAGCTCATGGCAATGGAATAGGCTTCCTCCCCTGTGGAACAAGCGCAGCTCCACACGTTGTAGGACTGCATTCTTGGTAGCACCAGTTCCTCCAACTGCTGCCAATGTTCTGGAGTGCGAAAGAACTCTGTAACATTGATGGTGATATAATCCAGGAATTGTGCCAGTTTGCCTGCATCACGAACCAGCAGATTGCGAAACTCCTTGTAATCACCAAGTCTATGCATTGAGATATAGTTCTCAATACGTCGCTTCATCTGCTTCTCCTTGTAGAGATTCAGATCAATTCCTGTCAATGTGTATATTTCGGCTTTGAACCATTCGTAGTCCATTTTGAGCAATATGCTAAGTGTCACTAATTGGGGACATGGATAGGGTAGGGTAAAAAAAAGTGCCACAAATGTAGCACTTTTTTCAAACATAAGCAAGTATGTTGCTCTGTTTGTGATGAAATTGTATTCTATTAAATTCTTTAGTGTTTGTATTGGTTTCCGAAGTAACTGTAACGGTTGTTGTCGGGATTAATGACGATTTGCTCCACGACAATCTCCGGATCAATCATGATGACCTTCAGAGTGTGCTTGCCTGCAGGTACGTTGAAGGTGGCATCCAACCAACGCATGTTGTCAAACACTTCGTCACGACGGGGCAACTGACGTCCATTAACAAATCCGCTGAGGGAAAGACGACTGCGGGGTGGGAGAGGTTTGAGCACCTTCGAGACTGCGAGGTTCTGAGGTGTGTATTCGGTAAAGGTGTCAACCAGGCCTCGACGTGCATCAATGACCTGCATGGGCTGATCATCAACCTGTACACCAAGACGCAAACCACGTTCGGGATAGATATCCTGAGTGGGCAGGATGCCAATAGCCACGCACAGTTCGCCTTCCTTTGTGTTAAGGTCGTACTGCAACTGTGGACCGTCACCCTGAGGACAGCTCTCGGCCATTACGTTATCAAGACCCATGCAACCTTTGCCTCGACCAAGGTCAGGCAACAATAGCCATTTAGCCTTTTCTGTGCTTGTTGTTCTTGAATACTCGTAAGCCGGGATGCTGTACTCGGTGGTGGGATGAGCGTCTAAGGAATGTGCTACCTTGAATCTCAGGGTGAGGGGATTTTTATTCTTGTCGGGGATGGACCATTGGGTATAACCGATATGGTTATCAAGCATCATACCGTTCCACTTGCCTCCAGCAAGGTCCTTGTTATAATAGTCAGTCAGTCGTTGATCCTTCTTCATCAGAGCCTCAATGGACAGTGAATCTCCCAGTGTGGCATAGTTGTAGATCTGGTGTACTCCGGCACTGCCCACCACGGGATAGTAAACCAGTTGATAGAAGGCATCCTGCATCTCGTCAGGGAGCACCTCCCTAAGGTTCTCTGCACGGGTCACCAGGGACTGCCAGAGTGCACTGGTACGAAGCATCTCTTCTTGATTAAAGATACCGGGATACTCCACTTCTGCTTTGCGCCAGAGGTTGTACTTGCTGTATTTTCCGATGAGGTCTGCAATCTCCTGGGCATACGCCTTTCCTTGGCTTGTCGTGAGATCCAGACCAAATGTCTTGGCTGCAAAACCCTCTAGCCATGCCTTCTCATCACCGGGTTGAATAGCCTCGGGATTCCACGCATAGTCCATGATAAAGTTGATAGGCATTTCCTTAGGTTTGAGGTCACCCACGTTGATGATCCAGATACGGTCTATACCCGACTGATAAGCCAGGTTCAGCTGTTCACGAAGTTTTGGTACGGTGGTGGTGTTCACCCAACGGTCGTTCCAAGGACCACCATTCATGTCGATGTGGTAGTACAGTCCTAGTCCGCCTTTGCGTTGACGCTCGAAGTCACGACCCTTACGACGGATATAACCCCAGTTGTTGTCACAGAGTAGGAGAGTGACATCATCGGGCACGCGGAAACCTGCATCGTAGTATCGTTGCACCTCGGTGAAGATAGCCCAGAGTTGAGGAACTTCAGTGGCCTTCTTTCCTGTGACCTTACTGATGATGCGACGCTGACTCTCAATGACCTTCTCGAGGGTTTTCATGTTGTCAGCATCATTGCCTGTACCCATGGCTACGTCACCGTCACCACGCATACCGATGGTGATGATGTTCTCGTAGTCCTTTGCATGTTCAATACCCTCGGTAAAGAACTTGTCGAGACGCTCAGGATTCTTGGCATAGTCCCAGGGACCCACCTCACTACGACGCGAGGTGTACTCCTTGTGTGCACGCATCATGGGCTCGTGGTGCGAGGTGCCCATCACGATACCCATCTCATCAGCCACTTTAGGCGAGAGTGGATCATCCTCGTTGAATCGACTATCCCACATGGCTGGCCAGAAGTAATTGGCCTTAAGACGAAGGAGCAACTCAAAGATCTTGGCGTAAGCCTTTGAGTTGACACCACCAAACTGCTTGTTGCACCATGTGCCAAACGAGGGCCATTCATCGTTGATAAAGATACCACGATACTTCACCTTAGGCTCGCCATCTGTGTAGGTTCCCTCGCTGAAATATAGGTTGTTATGCTTGGTAATAGGTGCATCTGCCATCCAGTACCAGGGCGAGACGCCTATCTGACGGGACAGTTCGTAGATACCATAGATTGTACCACGCTTGTCTGAGCCGAGGATGACAAGTTTCCCTCCATCCTGGAAGATAAGGTACTGTTCCCATTTCCCCTTTAGCTGCTTGCTCTGGGTTTTGTAGGTCTTGGCCAGTTCGCTTTTGCCCACAGTGGCCACGAGGATGGGGGCACAAGGGCTACCCGTAACAGCCTTCAGGTCATTACGTAGGTTGCGAACTGCAATCTTCACGCCCTCCCAGTCGTTGGCATCATAACGTATGGTGTCTGCTGTTCCGGTCAGGCACAACTGACTTTCAGCAGTCTTCTGAAACTGTACGAACTGCTCTGCGGCATTGGCCTCTCCCACGAGGAGAGAGATTAACAGGGATGCAAGTGTTTTTTTCATATTTAGTTGTCTATAAATTCGCGTATCGGGAAAATTATTTGTTCATTACTTTTTTTATCTTGCCATCCTCGGTGCGTAAGATGTTGATGCCTCGATGAGGTTGTGAGATACGACGACCTGTCAGATCGTAGATTGAGGATGGGGTATCTGTGGTAGGAACTACGACCTTTATACCAACGGCGAGGATAGGTTTCATGGCATCCTCCAATGCCTTGGTAGCTTTGGTATAGTCAGAGGGTTGGATGGACGAGTAGTTCTCATACTCGTTGATGACATTTTCCAGCGTACTGATATCTGTAGTATTGCCCTCTGAGATGCATTCCAAAGCTCTGGTCAGTAGAGCCTTAGCCTGTTTCAGGGTACGTAGGAATCCACCTTTGTACACGTCAGCCTGTGTGGGTGTAGTGGTGATGAGGGGTTCGGTGATGAGTATGCAGTCCAGATATGTGGCAGAGGCGGGTTCGTGTGCCACGCTGAAGGAGAGATTGCAACGCATGGATTTTGAGACGTTGGCAATGAACTCCTGTTCGTTGCTGTTGCTCACCTTGGTTCCTGTACGCATGTAGTTCTTTGGTTTGATATCGCCATTTTGGTACACTGCACTATTGTCGGAAACATTGGTGAGGGCAAATACCAGAGGCATCTTGTTTGTGTTGGCCTTGGAATTGAGATAGACCGTTTTGAAACGAATGGTCACCTTGCCCGTACGCAGTGTTGGACGTGAGGCAGAATCGTAGGTGTAGAGTTCTACCTTCTTGTTTTTATAAGGATACAGCTGGAAGGCATTTTTCCACTGACTTTCCTCGTCATCAAAGTATAATAGGTGTGGAGTCTTGCCTGTGGGAATGCTGTCAGTATACTTGTAGATGGTTGTCTTGTCATTGGCATCAGTTACCTTGCATCGCCAGCCTTGAGGAATGCCCTCTCCAATAGTCTCGCGAAGAGCAAGCCAGTCGGGATGATAAAGGGTGTCAATCTTCATGACGTCACCCACCTCCTCAACACCATAGACGTATGTGGCAGAGATGCTGGGACTACTGCCACCATCGGTACTCTCAACATTGGTAACGGAGAGAGTCCAGGTACCATTGGCAATCTTGGATGTCTCAGGTACGGAGAGTATCAGTGTCTTGCCGTCATCCTCGGTGCTGGTTTTCAGTTTGATAGAAGAGGTACCCTTGGTAAGGGTGGCCTTTAACGTGGTAAGATTCAGGGCTTTGTCCACGGTAATGCGAAATTCGCGATGGGTATCTGAGAGCATGTCAAACGAACCATCCTCGGGGTAGAGGCTCTTGACCTCAGGACCAGGTGTCAGGGACCAGCGCTGACAGAAATTCCATATCTCGATGTTAGACATGGCGTATACGGGGTCGTTGCTGCACCAGTGACCCTTGTCTGGCAACTTCAGGTGAGCCACTTCCACACCGTTCTTTCCACCCGTGTAACGGATAAGTTCGGCCGTGGTATTGGCTGGTCCGCTGAGGGGTTTCTGCGTCAGAGGAGTCATGTTACAACCATTGAACTTAGCCCATGCCTGTACGTGATTCATGACAGGTGAGTAGGTGCAGACATCATCGGCTGTACCATGAACGTGAAGGATGGGGATAGGGCGACTTGCATTGGTAGAAGGTCCACCCATATTGTAACCGCTGACTGGAGCAAAAGCAGCGATCTTGTCGGCAATCTTGTTCATGGCATAATAGGTCATCATGCCACCCATGGAGAAACCTGACAAGTAGACGCGATTTTTGTTGATCTTGTACTTGGTGTACATAGCATCAATGATATCCAGGATAAAGTTGATGTCCTTCATGCTGCCCAGATCCCATGATTTGTCAATACCATTGGGGTAGACCACAAGGAACTTGGCCGTATCGGCAACAGCCTCGAATTGAGCATGATCACGCTGATAATCCATGCCTTGGCTGGCACCATGCATAGAAATAAGCAGGGGACGGTTTTCGCCCAGATTCTTGGGCGCATAGACAATCATCTGACGCTCAATACCTCCTGAGGTCAGTTTTTCCTGTGCCTGGAGTGTTGCCAGCCCCAGCATGCAAAGGAAGAGAGAGAATAAAAGTTTCTTCATGTGTATTTGTTGTTTAAGAATTTTTTTTGAGATTACAGATTCCCCTGACTATCCTCGCGGACCGATCAGGGGAGGAGGTTTTACCAAATATTATATGAAACTATTTTGCTAATCCTTTTTCTGTCAACGTGATTGGTTTGATGGTACCATCGCTGTTGAAATGCATCTCCTCCACGCAAACCTGGCGACGACAATCTCCACCTGGTTCACCGTTCAGCATGTACGAACCATCGTGATAGAAGAAGTACCATTTGCCCTTGAACTCGTTGACTGAGGGGTGGATGGTGAAACCATGCTTGGCACTGCTGGTGAGAATGCCACGATAAGTCCAGGGACCATGTATGTCTGTAGCAGTGGAGTAGGCTATCTGTTCTGGCTGTACACCAGGAGCATCAGCAGCATAGACATTGTAATAGATACCCTTGCGCTTGAAGAGCCAGGGACCTTCAGAATAGTTGCGCAGACCCACATGCCACAAGTCACCATCCAGTTCAGTCATATTGTCCTTCAACTTGGCCATATAGCAATCACCATTACCCCAGGCAATGTAAGCCTGACCATCATCATCAATGAGCACGGTGGGGTCGATGTCGGAGTTCCAACGATGGGAATCGGTAGTCATATCGTCAGTCACAAGAGGGTGCTCACCTGCCTTGTGCACGGGAACGAAAGGACCGAGAGGTGAATCAGCCACAGCTACGTCAATCTTGTGACGACCATCATCGGCATTGTCCAGCGTGACATAATAATAGTACTTGCCATTACGCTCTACGACTTGTGCAGCCCAGGCACTACCAGGCTTGGCATTGGGGAAATCGGCAGCACGAAGCACCACGCCCTCGTTCTTCCAATCTACCATGTTGCTGCTGGAATAGGCTACCCAGTGAGGCATATTGAACCAACCACCTACGCCTGCCTTGTCGATACCTACATAGGCATAGATCTTGTCGCCAATAACGGTGCAGGCTGGATCGGCGGTAAACTGATCGGTGAAGATGGGGTTCTGACCCTTGACGCGAGCCTTGCCCTTACCAGCGATATGGAGGCCGCGAATGGAACCGTTGCGCACCTGCAAGGCATTGGGAAAACCACCGGGATAGCCATGACCAAGCACCCAGCGTGACACATGATATCGCAAAGCATAACCGGGATAAGAGACACTCTTCTTGTCATTTCCCACCTGCAAGGTCATTACAGACTGGTTGTTCTTAGCTTTCTTGTCGACCTTATGCGTTGCCGTCACTCTGACATCCAGCCACTTGCCTTTTGTCACGCGCTCTCCGGCAACGATACGATGTAGGCCGCCATTCTCATCCTTGACCTCAGCGAATACCTGTTCGGTTCCAGGATCATAACCGATGGTCAAGTCGCCCACGACCTCACCTTTCGTGCCTTCCTTGGTCAGGAATGCCTGTTCGGTAACCAGGGTGTTGAAACACATGGACATGCTCACCTCCCAGAACTCACGGAAATCGGCATAGAAGAGTTTTTGATTGGCATCAGTCACCAGTTCCTTGCAGTCCATGGTGATGACGGTGTCAGTGTTGTGTATGCCAAAGGCACTCCAACCACCCTCAATGGTGGTCTGAGCAATCATGGGTGTAGCAGACAAGCCTGAAATAAGGGCTAATGATGTGATGATTCTTTTCATTATAGTTTTTGCATGTTTATCAGATAGTTACTTGACCAGCACCTTTCTGGTCTTTCCGTCACTGGTGCGAATGATATTGATGCCACGTGATGTGTTGGCACGACGCTCACCGCCGAGACCATAAACGGCGGTGGTCTGCGTGCCATCAGCCTCGGTAATGGTGATACCATCCACCGTGTTTACTCCCTTTGCAAAGGTAGGTTTCAGGGTGACTATGTCGTCGGGCATGACGAAGGACAGCAGGGTGTTGCCATTCTCTAAGGTCTCGAGGTTGATCTTGGTTCCCATGGTGAAATTCACACCATTGACCACAGCTAGTTCCTTCAGTCCGTAACCCTTGTTGGCTGTAACCTCGACATACACGGTGTCACCCTCAGCAGCCTCACTGACAAGAGGGGTAAGCGAACCATAATTAGCCTTGCGAACGAAGATCTCGTATTGCTCGGGTGCTGTGCCGGCTGGTGTATAGATGACTTGGTCCAGGTACGATGTGACACCACCGGTATTGGTGATCAGCAGGTTGTTCTTGCCTGCCTTCATGGTGGCATTGAAGCTTACCTTCTTCCACTCGTTTACGTCCGTCTTCTCCAGGCTGACGAGGATGTTCTTGCCGTTCACGGTGGCTCTCATCTTACCAGCTTTGGTGGAGTTGGTATAGCGCAGGGTGATGATGTAATCACCTTTCTGATCGTCACGAAGGGTCAACTGATGGCGCAAGGTGCCCCCCGTATTGTTGCCCATCTCGTCAGCCACCTTAGAGAGAACTGATTAAGATGCTGAATATTCTTTTCATCTTTCAGGGAGTTTATAATAATTAATTGCGCTTACAAGGAGATTCATTGCCAAAGAGGAAAGAGGGCTTGTATCCACCCAAGTCGATAATAATCTTTTCCAGGATAACTCCCGGATCCAAAGGCTTGATGATGAGGTTCTTAGTACCGGCTGCACCCACCTTAATATGTACCGTCATATCGACGATACGACTGGCTACGGTAGGATACATGATACGGTACACATTCTCGGGGTCTTCGTTCAGTTCGCCATTGAAGTTGACCTCCACAGCCTCCTGCCCCTCAAAACCTACAGTATAACGATGACCTTCAACGCGTTGGAAAGCCAGGGTAGAGGCAGTGATTATATGTACATCTACCTCGTCATGCCCAGTAGGAATCACTAAACGGTAAGCCACACTACTTCCCTTGACATCGCTGGTGTAGGGTTGCACGGAGATACCGCTGCGCGTACGACCCATGAAGGGGATCAGTGTCCATTGGCCCTCTGCGGAGTTCTCCTTGGAATAGTAATGCTCGGCATCCATAGCCACATAACCATCAGATGGGGTGAAGATGTACTTGCCCGTCATCTCTTCTACGTTCTCAAAGCGTGACACTGTGGGGCACTTGTCGGCAGGGAAACGGTCGTCCCACATGGTATAACCGATATGCTTCTGAATCATCATGCCGTTCCACTTACCACCCGACATCTCCTTGTTGTAAACATTGCAGAGCACCTTGTCGCGTGCAAAAGCCTCCTCTACACGGTCTGCCCAGATGTTTGCCTCGGGGTTACCCTCCTTGTAGAGCTTCTGGTTCATAGCATGCGCATAATACATCTGGTATACATTGCCCAGAGCCTGGATGGGGAAAAGGATGGCCTGTGAATAGGCATCGCGGTATTCGGTGGGTAGTGTCATATATTGACGCAAAGCCTCTGTTTCCAGACGCATGAATTCATCTGCCACCTGCTTCCATTCGCCGGTCTCCACATTGTAGATCTTAGCGTCGAGCATCTCAGCTGTAACGCGACCTGCATACTGACTGTAGAGGTTGAGGATGCGCGCTGCCTCTTTGGCCTGACTCTCACCAAACTGCTGAGCGCACCATTCGCGAGGCTGTTCCAGGAGGTTAGTTGCATTGTAACGAGTGGGGTACCATGCCATCTCCATGAAGAGCGAGATGGGATACTCCATGGGTTTTAGGTCGCCCACATTAAGCACCCAGAGTTTGTCCACACCATACTGATAGGTCAAGGAGAGTTGATCCCACATGTGTTGTATAGGAGTGATATTCAACCACTTGCTATTACGAGGTGCACCCACATAGTCCACATGATAGTACATACCGAATCCACCATTGTGGTTCCTGCGCTCCTCTGCAGATGGCAGACGGCGGATGTCGCCCCAGTTATCGTCACTGAAGAGGATGATGGCGTCATCGGGTACTTTCAGACCCTTGTCGTAGTAACGCTGCACCTCTTTATATAATGCCCATACCTGCTGGCGTTCCTTGGCCGGTCTGCCCGTCTCCTTGGCAATAATCTCGCGCTGGTTCTTCACAATCTTCTCCAGCAACTTGATGGTTGCCTGGTCGTTGTCCACAAATTCATCATCGTGACCCTCTTTGGCTCCCATGGCAGCATCACCATCCCCACGCATCCCAATCGTCACGAGGTCCTCGTTATCCTTGGATCGCAGAATACCCTCACGGAAGAACTGATCCAGCACCTTTTGGTTGGTCACATAGTCCCACTCCCCATATTCACGACGGTGGCGAGCCCATTCCTGGTGGTTACGCGCCATGGGTTCGTGATGACTGGTTCCCATGATTACACCCATTTCGCTGGCTGTCTGTGAGTTGAGAGGATCGTCAGCATAGAACGACCAGCTCCACATGGCAGGCCACATAAAGTTACCTCGCAGACGAAGGATGAGTTCGAAGCAACGTGCATAGAACTTATGTCCACCATAGTTCGTACCAAAGGTATTCTTGACCCAAGTGGTGAGGCAGGGAGCTTCATCGTTGAGAAAGATACCACGATAACGCACACCGGGTTCGCCTGCCGTATAGCAACCTTTGGCTATGGAGAGGTTCTCTTGGTGCATCACGGGAACATCCATCCAGTCATACCAGGGCGAAACACCTATCTGTTCGGACAACTCATAGATTCCATAGATAGTTCCTCGCATGTCGCTACCAGCAATGACCAATGCTTCTTCCACTCCGGGGAGGGGATTATCGATCGTGGTCATCAGGTATTTCTCCACCTTGCCATTCAATGCCGCAGCATCCAATTTGCCTGCCTTGACGATCTTTTGAATATAGGTACTTTGCAAAGAACCCACGATGATACACTTTCCTTGTGGTGTCTCATTCAGCAATTGTGCTTTTTTCCCACACACGCGTTCAAAGTCGACTTGCAGATTCTGGGCAGCAATCTGCACACCCTTCAGTTCGTCCTCAGCCATGAGAATCTTGGCGGGCGTTGCACGTTCTATCAAAGTAAAACGCCCCTCGCCTATAGCAGATGTGGTGATGCCTTTATGATCCTTGGCACTGGCCACATTACCCAACACCAATAGGCAAAACGCTAAAACAACAAATAAATGTCTCATAAATATCAAAGATTTTAGATTGTTCATCGTCATAAATTCAAATCACTAATGGTTTTTCATTATGACCTTTTGTTTGATCACAGTGCCGTCACTCATGCGAGTTTGACGGATGGTAATTCCATTTTCAACAGGTCTGCTAATCCGTACTCCCGAGAGGTTATAGAGTTCAACAGATACTACCTTTGCATTCTCCACAGAAGCCATAACAATAGGGGTAACATCCTCACCCATGCCCTCAGGAATAGTGCCTTGACAACTGAGCAATAGTTTGTCCAACTTAGCTCCATCTTCTCTAAAACCGATGTGCAAAGTATGTTCGCCCTCCAGCATGGTATATGTACGTGGACATTGATTCCATTGCCACTGCGATGAGGTTGGGATACCATTCCATGATGACCACTCCTCGTTGTCCAATCTAATCCAGAAAGAATCATCATTGGTATTGGCACAGATGGTTCTCATCCACAATATATAAGTCGTTGGGCGAGTGACCTCAAACCTAATGCTGACCCATCCTTTCTTATCTGCAGGAGCACTGTCATTGCTATTATTGCCACTTTTCACCGTCACATATTTACCGCCCGAGGCTTTCTTGTCCGTCAAGGTTTGCCACAACGAGCCCACCGTTCCATTTTCCGCCTCCAAGTAGATATCTGAATGCAGCAATGACTCACGTTCTACAAGTGTGATGAGTTTGAACGCAGTATAGCTTCTACCTTCAAAAGGTGTATTATCAACCCCACAAAGACGCAGGAGTAACAATTTGCTGAATTCAGACTCTTCACCCACAAAACGAATGGTCGTCTGCTTTTTTACTTCTCCAGGCAGGAAGGTCATCACAGTATCAGCTAACTCATAATCAACAACTTCACGCATATCACCTGCTACAGGTATCAGTTTGATGCACACCTCCTTTGTGGCAGCTTTTTCCAATCGAATAGTAATAGTATGCTCTTCTCCTCTGACCGCCTCCGTCACCAATTCTTCTATATAAGGTTGAATACCACTGACTGTTCTTTCAAGATCACATCCCATATCGCAGAAGGCATAGATAGGATAGGCTCCCATGTCCAGACCATCTTCACCACTACCAATACATACACTACCATCCTTCAGCATATAATCAGAAGGACTACTCTTCATTGCAACAAAACCTGGCACACCACTCGAGAGGGCACCAGTCTCCCCTTCATTACGAGCAAAGGCTGAGGGTGATATAGCTTTCCCTTTATACTGGATACAGGTAGATTTGGTAGTTGATCGCCAGAAGTTGTTACGGAAATAATTGTTGCCATAATGACAAGCAGAGTCTGTCATGATCAAACAGTAATCCGTTGGTGCATAGACAATATTGTTGCGCACTTCATTGTGCTTGGATTTATGCAGATAGATACCATTTTTGCACTTATAAGCTACATTATTAATATAACGCGAGTCAAAACTCCAATTGGTTCCAGCGTAAAGAGCTGATCGATAGCCAGACTCTTGCATATTGATGGCTACATTCTCCTGAAACCAATTGGCTGCACATCTGGATTCATTGAACACCAGTCTCTGTCCGCCGTTACCGAAATTGCGTATAATCAAATTTCTGCTACCATCTCTGTCCAACCAAATACCGTCCTGCCCACCGGTGATATGATTGAAGCACATCACATTGTTTCCAAAGCTGGTATCAGACCCCGTGATTGAACTTGAAAACTTGTAACCACCAGTATCCCAACTACGTTTCTTTCCTTTGAGGTCTACAAAGGTGTTTCCGCTAATCAGATTATTCTTAGTGTTTTGTCCAACAAGATTTACCGCATCACCGTATATCTTCTCAAAATAGCAATTGCTTACCACGCAATACTGAGAGTTATTCATAGTAATCATAGACACACCATCCGACGAGGTTGCAATTTCCTCATGGCCATTTGCAATAATCTTACAACCTGTCACCACACAATGTGTGGCACGTTTCAGGTTGATACACGACTTCAAGTATTTCATTCCCTTAAATGTTATTCCCTGCAGCCAAATATGACCGAGGTCAGTGAGATTGAAGATATCACTCTCCTCGTCGGTCAAAGTATTACTATCCTTCGTAATGATTACTTCTCCAGTTCCCGGCCAAGGACAGAACACAATGATTTTGCTTTCCGTTCCTGAAGTCTTTGGTTTGATGTTCATTTCGCAGTATTCACCACCTGCAATAAACACAGTATCACCAGCCGAAACCATGCTGGCAGCTTTGGATATCTTTCCGTAAGGGGATGCAATCGTTCCACTTCCACTACCGCCAATAGCCACATAATAGTTTTTGGAATGTATCTTCAAACACAATCCAACATAAACAAGTAGAAAAATAAATAGACCTTTCTTCATCTTTTCAGTATTTTTTTAGTCTTGCCGTCACTGGTGCGGATGATGTTGACACCGCGTGATAGTGTGGCACGACGCTCACCGCCCAGACCATAGATGGCCGTACTCTGCGTGCCATCAGCCTCGGTAATGGTGATACCATCCACCGTGTTTACTCCCTTTGCAAAGGTAGGTTTCAGGGTGACTATGTCGTCGGGCATGACGAAGGACAGCAGGGTGTTGCCATTCTCTAAGGTCTCGAGGTTGATCTTGGTGCCCATGGTGAAATTCACACCATTGACCACAGCTAGTTCCTTCAGTCCGTAACCCTTGTTGGCTGTAACCTCGACATACACGGTGTCACCCTCAGCAGCCTCACTGACAAGAGGGGTAAGCGAACCATAATTAGCCTTGCGAACGAAGATCTCGTATTGCTCGGGCTGAGTGCCAGCAGGAGTGTAGATAATCTGGTCGAGGTAGGCAGTAAGTCCACCTGTGTTGGTGATCAGCAAGTTGTTCTTGCCAGCCTTCAGCGTAACATCAAAACTCACCTTCTTCCACTCGTTCACGTCTGTTTTCTCCAGGCTGATAACGGTGCCCTTGCTATTTACTGTTGCCTTCATCTTCCCAGCTTTCGTACTGTTAGTATAACGAATGGTGATGGTGTAATCGCCCTGCTGATCATCACGTAGGGTCAACTGATGACGCAGTGTACCACCGGTATTGCTACCCATCTCCATGAATCCGTTGCCTGAATGACCTCTTACGTTGGGATGTGAATTGTATGGACCCGTGACACACGATTTGATGTTCTTGTAATCCATATCCTCAGCCTCGATGATGATAGGACCGTTGTAGAGAGCGGGCTTCACGGGCAAGGGAAGGCTGGCCAGAGCGGGACCATCGGTCTTGCGGTCAGTGGCAGTTCCTGCACAGTTGATACTGACGCTGACACCACCCATGTGTTTGACAGTCAGGGTGTAGGTTCCCGTTTCCGCATCCCACTTCTGTGAAGCCGTAGCCGTAGCCAGCAGACCTTTCTTCAGCGTGTATGAAGGTTGTTCCGTTGCACCGTTGATGGTGATGGTCTCTGCCACAACGGTGGTAGTGTCGGTACGGTAATTGTTCAGATAGAAATCAATATGGTCGCTATACTCACGAACGATGCCACTGCCCAGTTTGCCTAAAGTCAATGTCAACGAATCGCATGTATTGTAGAGCAAAGGTACGATGCCTGTGGCAGACTTTTTCCCATTGAGATAGGTGTATGGGGTATAAGTGACGAGCTGATTCTGCACACGTGAAACGAAGAGGTCTCCCTTTGACATTTCAGGGTAGTACTTGTTGTACAAGGCCAGTTTCTTAGACTCTGTCGACCAGTTGCTCTTCGCTGTAGCACGTGCTATCTTCTGAGGGATAGCCTTGGACTTTTCGTCATTCATCTCGACACACAAAGGGATTGTGCGATAACGACCTGTACGTTTGA
>DCIS01000063.1:0-8840 GCA_002317475.1 Prevotellaceae bacterium UBA1720
ATAATTACTGTCTATCAACGTTTTAAATGTCAGATAAACCTTGGCGACAGAAAACTGAGGCTATTCATAATCTGGTCGGTAGTAATACCACATGATTAACAGGAGTATATCTTTCTTTTGTAGGCTAAATATCAGCAACTTATAAAGATACATTCTGTAATAGCCCCTATAAAAAAGTCGTTTAAGGAAATAAACAACAATAGACAAGTGAAATCAACCATTTAGAATGGAGCATCACTACGATTGTTGTTCCGTGGTATTGTTTAATTGAAAAAAAATTCTTAAATTTGCAGTTACGAAACCAATATGGTCACTTCGTGGTCACTTCAATTTGATACACTGAGGCATAAATCAATCAGTAACACACTGATTATATGGCTTTTATAAAATCTCGCAAAACTTTCTGCGTGGGAAAATAAAAATTCTGCATCGGCAAGTAGGGTTGTCAACCAACAGAAGTTCAGGTTTGAATACATCAATCCTCATGGTGACAGCATCCACAAGGTAAAGGCAGAAAAAGGATTCTCTCTTATATGCTATAAAAAGATGGACTTAGGAATTGCCAAACTTCATTTCGAGATAGGTGCTGGTAAGGAAAACTTTGAATGGGTATAGTTATGGACATTGAACAGGTAAGAGAATACACTTTGTCTCTCCTTGGCGTGACGGAAGATCAGCCATTTGGAGATGACATCATAACATTCAGAATTGAAGGCAAGATATTCCTATGTCTATGGCTGGGTGGAGGTGAGCATGACTTGAAGAATAGCGACCCGAGGTTTGCATTAAAACTCACTCCTCAAAGGAATGAGGAACTTCGGGAACAATACTCAGCAGTAACCCCTGCCTGGCATTGGAACAAGAAGCATTGGAGCGATGTGTATTATGAGATGCTTGATGACAAACTTGTCCAGTCATGGATTAAGGAGTCATACAACCTCGTGCTCTCTAAACTTCCAAAAGCTGTTAGAGGTAAATACCTTCTATAAAAAAAGAAATAAGAAATATACAAGATATGATGGAAGAAAAGGAGAGTACACCTGTACTCAACGAACATAACAAAGAAGAGTTTGCCCCTGCTCATACCGCAGAACACCTTCTGAACCAGACAATGGTCAGGATGTTTGGGTGTGAGAGGTCGAAAAATGCACATATCGAGCGAAAGAAGTCGAAGATAAACTACAATCTTGAAGTATGTCCTACGGAAGAGCAGATTGCGGAGGTTGAACGCAGAATGAACGAGCTGATTGCGCAGGATCTTCCTGTGAGCTTTGAGTTTGTCACTCGTGACACTATTCCTGAGGGTGTTGTCTTGGATAAGCTTCCGGAAGACGCAAGTGAGACGTTGAGGATTGTTCGTATAGGTGACTATGATATCTGCCCTTGCATCGGCAATCATGTCAAGTCAACCAAGGAGATAGGCACATTCAAGATTACGAGCACTTCGTTCCGCTCGGCGACAATAGGAGACGCTTGCCAAAGCAAGAACGATGGCTCTTTTAGGATTGTCTATAAAGTGATGCAAACAGAATTGTAAATATGACATTTCGAGAGATACATACATGCACAGAGATGATGGACGATAAAGACCCAATGGAATGGGAAGTGCTCGAAAGTAAGTACCTCTACAAAAAGGTCTTGGCTGACTGCAAGGCGAGAATATGATTAAGCTATTGATGGTATTTATAGGAGGTGGTGTGGGTAGTGTGTTGCGCTATCTCATCAGTGAGTACACACGCGGATGGGGCAATGCTTCGGGGTTTCCCGTTGGCACATTGCTTTGTAACATCGTAGGTTGTTTCCTTATTGGGTTATTTGCGGGTATGGTAACACGCATGGGATGGAGCACAGAGGTCCGACTGTTGCTCACCGTCGGTCTTTGCGGAGGTTTCACCACCTTCAGCACATTCTCCAACGAAGGCATGTCAATGCTCCAGACTGGCCAATATCTGCAATATGCCATTTACACATCACTGAGCATCGGTCTTGGGCTCTTGGCGCTCTGGTCTGCCATTGCCCTTCAACATTAAAAAACTGAATATGATATACTCTGTAATTGGTACAGGTGGTATCGGCGGCTACTATGGCGGTCAGTTGGCACAGGCAGGACATGAGGTTCACTTCCTGCTGCATAGTGATTATGACTACGTAAAGGAGCATGGGCTGCAAGTGGATTCTGTAAACGGAAGTTTCCACCTTGACAAGCCACATGTTTATAATGATGCAGAGCAACTACCTGTAAGTGATGTGGTGTTGGTGTGCTTGAAGACGACGAACAACCATCTGCTACCCTCGCTGTTGAAACGAGTGGCGGACGAACACACCATCGTCATTCTGATTCAGAACGGCATTGGTGTGGAAGAAGATGTCCAAGCGATGCTGCCTGATATCCAACTGGTAGCAGGATTGGCATTCATCTGTACGGCTAAGATCGCGCCTGGGCACATCAATCATCAGTGTTACGGACAGATAAACCTTGGCAATTATTCCTGCAAAGAGGAGGAACGTCTCACGACGATAGCTGATGAGTTCACTAACGCGGGTATTCCAGCGCAGCTTGTAGAATACAAAGAGGCTCGTTGGAAGAAGGCGGTTTGGAACATGCCCTTCAATGGTATGACCGTGGCTTTGAACACACAGACCGACCTCCTGCTCAAACACCCTTCTACTCGTCAGCTTATCCGTGAGCAGATGATGGAGATAGTACGTGCTGCACAACACCAAGGCATCAACGGTGTGAACGAGGAGTTTGTGGAGAAGATGATCAGTATGACCGATGAGATGACGCCCTACTCTCCCTCTATGAAACTCGACTTCGACTTCCATCGCCCCATGGAGATCAAGCACATCTACACCCGGCCACTCGAGATAGCACGTGCTGCCGGTATGCCAATGCCCAAGTTGGAAATGCTTGAAGCCGAACTAAGATTCCTTGAAGATAATTTGTATCAGAAGTTTATCATAAACTAGGATGGTGTGCTTAAGTTTGGCACATTCAAAGGATAAAGAATGACGTTGTAAAAGCATAGCTTTTGTGAAGAATTCACTAGAGAATTTGTCGTAATCTCTATGCTTTTACATGGTAAACGCATAGCTTTTACTGAACAATAGTTGTAACCTGGCTTGTATAAATGCTATGTCTTGCTGTAACACAACTTCATAGGTGATACTGTTTTCCACGGCGTACGGCAAGAATGTCCTACTGATGAGACTTGTGTATTAATGCATTGTGTTGCCCCCCCCTAAAATGTAGGCGCACAACGATTTAACGCCAAAGCTACCCTCGCCATTTGGAGAGGGGCTGGAGGTGAGGCCTGCGCTAAATAAAGGTGTTTGTATGTGGGGGGAAGTGTGCATGAGTGCAAGGAGAATTAAATAAGTGATGTTATTGTTATGCCAAGTACTGAGGCTATGCTGCTCATCATGACCGATGAGGGAAGCTTATGCCCTTTGAGAAATGAAGATAGCTCGGTGGTACTGATACCCAGACGCTCTGCAAGGACAGGCTCTGTGATGCCCTGCGTTTCCATGGCATCCAGCATCTGCGTTGCCACTTTGCGAGCCTTGCGACGCTCGTCCTGATTTGCCAGTCGAGCTTCTGCCTGTTGTCTCCACTGTGATGGGGTGGAGGACTGAAACTTACGAAGTCTTTCTGCTGTAGTGTTCATAATCTTACCTCCTTATATTATTATTCAAGTTCTGCCAGATAGTCAACAAAACTATCGGTGTCTATGATATGATTGGCAAGCAGGAAGTTGCGCACCTTCTCCTGACGAAGCAGTTCCTCAAGTGTATGTTCACGTTCCTGCATGGTGCGAGTCAGTTTGATGGCTCCTCCTGTAATGATGTAGCATCCGTCTTCCAACTTCAGCGCATAGATGCGAAGCCATGAACGATGGTGTGTCAGGGTCTTCGGATTCGCCTTCTCCTTGTCGAGCATCATCTCCGCCTGCTGCATGTTGTTGAGCGGACGGAACAGTTCGTCGAGGTTGGCATCAGGCGAAATGTCGAGAATCTTACGCTGGAGCACATCGCTGTCCTCTGCTGTGATGTCAATGGCAACATCCACATCCGAAATCTGGAAGTAGTTCTGCAAGTCCGCCATGTTCGCCTTAAAGAACGAGCGAAGCCACTGAACATCATCCCACTGGGCAAACACCACGCCAAGGACGTTATCCTCGTCCCCCTCATAGCGTACCGCCCATAGACGACCATCTTCCGTGATGTCATCAAAGGATTTTATGTTCTTTGTTATTGCCATATCTTGATATTCCCTTTTTGGAACAAACACTTTGCGACAGCAAAGTTACCACTTTTCCTTGAAATAACGGCTATTTTTCTAGGGAAACTTGCACCCCCCCTCTTTATTTCTGCACTTTTGCAACTTACATCAATCATTTTGGACTTCTTTTGACACTTAACCGGCAATATTTCACCCACTCGGAAGATGAAACTATATATCCTTTCCCTTGAAAACATTTGAAACGAACAATGCCACAATGCTGATGCTGAGTCACTATTGAGGCGTTTGTTAATTGTGGAGAACCACTGCTTTCAGTTCTGGTTGAGCATCGAGATGAGGTCGCTGATATCACCCCATCTCCTCCACCCGATGAAGTAATTGCATGTGAGACTCGTACTGGCTAAGGTGTTGTCGGAGGACAGATGATGGGTTTATCTTGTGCAGATGCAGGGTGAGGTCGCCATAGCCCTGAGAGCCGATGAAGGTGCGCCACTCCTTTACAACGGTCTGGATGGTGTTGTAGGCGGTGGTGAAGTTGGGGATGTCCACGGCGGCTTCCTTCACGATGTCGGCAAAGTCCTTTACGGGTGCTCCTGCAGAGGCCAGTTCATTCTTGATGCCGAGGTCGTAGAGACAGGCAAGGAAGAGCGCTGCCTTTATCGGTGTTCCATCGGGAAGGATGAATTTGCGTGTGGACGCATTGTAGTGTCTGTCGAACAACGAACGGACATGGGCAACATATTCCTGCCGTCTGCCATTGTCATGCAGATAGTACTGCTTCTGACCTCCACGCTGGCGTTTTTCGACATCCATTGTCTTTGCCTCGTGGGTTGATTCAGACCCCTGTTGAGACACAGACACGGCAGAAGGTGATGCCGCTGACAGCATCACCTCTTCTTTCATTTGCATGACCTCCTCCTTCAACTGCATCAGCAGCTGCATCTGGTCGGAGAGTATGCGTTGCGTCTCCATCACATGCTGGTAGTCGGCAGAGTCGAAATTCTCCACTTCGGCCAGCTCTTTCTGTGCATCACGAATGCTCCTTTGCAGAGTCGTGATGGTCGATTGTATCTGTTTGATATCCATCGCTCCTCGGGGTGTCAGTCCTTCTCTTCAACTTCTTCGATATGGCGAATCCTGTTCTCCAGAAAGACGAGTGGTTGCAATGCCTCTGACAACGAACTGATGGGAGTGAACTCGTCCAGCTCCATCCATGGGTCGCCATTGAGTATCTGCTTGCCGTTGGACAGAATCAGAGCATGGCAATAGACCGGGAACTGGAAGTCGCAGTCGAGATGAAGCTGTGCCACATCCAGAGCCTTCTGACAGGGCATAACCTTTTCAAGCGTAGGCCCTACAGGTTTACCGTCCGAATCCGGTTCCTCGTCAGCCTCCAGTATGATTGCCCCCACGGGAATGGCGTTTACAAACAAAACGAAGTCCCACCCGAATCCATCGTTGAGGCCACCATGCCAACCTTGTGCAAACTCGAAGGTGTTACGTTCGGGATGCTCCCAGTCGATGATATTGATGTGTCCGCTGTAGTCCTCTGGCTCCTCGTCCTCGGGAATCTCGTCCTCACTTCCGGCATAGTAGTTGAAGTCGATGCCTCGGAGTATCATCCTTCGGGCCAACTCGAAGGCATCCAGTGTGTCCAGATAGTTATGGTTGTTGGGATTGTCATCGTTGCATCGCCATGCCAGATGTTCCAGCTGCAGCGCGTACGACTCTAAGGCCCAGTAAGCCTCGCCAGTGTTTATCTTTTTCAAACAGTTCTCGAACCAGAAGAAGTTGTTGTCGATGTGCGGAGTCTTGTATTCCACACGGATATCGAACGTCCCGTTGGCCTTGTAGCGACACTCATGCTCCGTCCACCCCAGGGCAACGAGTTCCTCCTTCATGCGCTTGCGAGCAGCCGCGAGTTTGCGAGATTTGTAGTACATATTGTGTATGATATTTGGTGCAAAGTTAAACAAATTATTTCAAATACTGCATGTCTAAATCCCTTTTTCCGTAGCGTAACGTTACGCTACGCTACGGAATAAAGGTTTCAGGTTCCAGGTTGGTTCCTGAGCTTGCCGAAGGACAGGTTCCAAGGTTTTATGCCACCTTGCCCATGGCTTCTCCGACCAGGGTCTTCGAGAAGGTGCCGTCGGCATTCTTCGTCACCCAACCGTTCTTGATCCAACGACTCACCACCGAGCGGTATCCGCTGGCCTTCTTGCCCAGGGCCTCATAGACAAGATGCACATCCTTGCTTGTGAAGGTACTCTGGAGCTGTACCAGAGCCCATGCATTTCGACAGCCGGTCACCACCACAGCCTGCAGGATTTCGGCATTTGCCTCGATGCTCTCGTTCATCTTCTCGCCAAAGTACTTCAGCTGGTAGTACAGCGCATACTCGCTTACCCAAAGGGCAAAGTCCAGCATCTTCTTCGTCACCTTCATGCCATCCAGCACATACAGGATGCATCCGGCACGGAAACCCATTACTGCTGCACGCTTACGGAAGGTATCGATACTCTGGTTGCCGCTGGCATCTGCCACCACCTTCTTCTCACGGCACCAATCCAACTGCTGGTGCTTCAGCTGAGGGATCTTCATGACATCGTCCTTCTCCTCTACAGCCATCAGCTTGTGCTGAATCTCTACAAGGGTCTTGAGGTTCTCCTCGGAACGTGCCTTCTCCTCGGCCTCATCGTCCATGTCATGAGGGAAGGAGCAGAAGCCCACACGGGTCACCAGACCGTCCTCGGCATTCTTGTAGTGGTTCTTTACTGCCAGAGGCGTTCCCGAGGTTACCAGATTAACTGCAATAGGTACACGTGCGCTGGTGCCTGCTGTACTCTTGGTGTCCTGACCGCCAATCTCGGTGTCGAACATCAGACGCTCGTTGGCACCTCCGTCACGACTCCAGTTGCCTGGGACCTTGAGTGAGTCAATCTCGGGACAGACGATGATGGCACGCTTCTTGCCAAGGTTCTTCAGGTTCTGGAAGAACTGTGACTTCGTTGTGTCTGCCATCATGATGCGTGTGCCCAGATGCGGATCCTTAGGTATGGGCGCGTCACCATTGGCAGCATTACACTCATCGGAGTACTCGTCATACTTCTTGCGCACCTCGTTGTCCTCCTTGATGATCTCTGAGATAAGAGCATCCTGCATACGGGTCAGGGCACTCTTGCCATTCGACTGAGAGTCCATCAGACACATCTCGAATCCCATGTGATGCACCTCCTGGTTGCGGTAGAGGGCACGGATGCCACCTCCCAGGGTACCAAGGAAGCCAAGAGACATGAATGCCATTACGCCCTGGCGATCCTTTGGATAAGGCTCCACGATAGCCTTGATTGCAGGGTGAAGAATACGTGGAAGCTGAGGAATACGGTCAGCCACCGTCTGCTCGTTTACGGCAGTCACTACGATATTGTCCTGGACAACACCGTTGTTTGGGTTTGTAGTAGAATTCTCTAGCATGATAGAAAATTTTAGGTTATGTATACTCAGACAAACACAGATTTTCTGCGTTCCGAGTGCAAAGGAACGACATTTTTCCGGCATAAAAAAGGTTATCGAAATTAACGAAATCCCGTTTCCCCGTAAACGATTCCAATAATTCCGATAACGTAATTTGTGGGGGTGTTTCACCTCCGCTCCACCTCCGCTGTAAGTCCCATTTTTCAGCAGAGGATGATGGGAGGTACTTCCTACGTGCTTCCTACGTACTTCCTACGTGCTTCCTACGTACTGCCTACGTACATCCTACGTATTTCTACGAGTCATCTACGTAGGCTGCGTGGTATCTGCGTGGAGTCTGCGTAGTATCTGCTTGGTATCAAAGTAAAAATTTTTCCTTACTACAGGAGTCCGTAATGCCTTCGTGATGGTTCCTAAATCCCTCCTAAACGGAAAATGATGTATTTGTCAGGATATTTCAACTAAAAGGACAACAGAACCGCCCCTTGGTGCCATCCGTCATAGAAAGTCCCATTCCCTTTTTGCGTAGCGTAGCGTAACGTTACGCTTGAAAAATAGGGTGATGAACTTCGCCCACCCCATCACCAAGGAAGAGCTGCCATATAGGCAGTATATCCGCATAGAATCGGCTTGCACCATGCTCCGCAACACAACGCTATCCATTGCAGAAATAGCCTATTCCTGCGGTTTCAATACTCCCTCAACCTTCAACCGCCTGTTTCAGGATAAAATAGGAATGACACCAGGAGAATACAGGAAACTATGATGCCACAAATGCAACAATTACTCTGAGGGTAACAAAAGTACTCATCGAAAGAAATGTTTATATGGCGCCAGTTTACACGCTTGAACCGAAGTAAAATCTGCAAACACCTGATAATCAGTAGATATTAGTTTGTAATTTGAGATAATGATACCAAAATGTTCCCAAGTTATTGCGTAGAGCAGATTCTTTCCCGGGGTTGAAATATGAAACTGTTATATAGCAAAACGGCAATTTACAGTTGTTAACACTATAAATTGCCGTTTCATACGTTTTATGGTATAGCTTTCATTCCTTGAGAATATTATTTCCACAAGGGTTCCATTTCCCAGCCTTTCGGGAATCCCATTGCTGCAA
>DCIS01000063.1:8936-9951 GCA_002317475.1 Prevotellaceae bacterium UBA1720
TTCTCTGAGGATCTACTGGCAATGTAATCCAAGGATGGCTTATTCGCCTTGGCATCATTGGAAGGATGAAATTTACTTTGTTCCATACCCTGGAATGATGACAGCAAGAGTTTCTTACCAGCGTTAATGTCGTAAGCCATGATTCAAAGACCTTTGGCTGTAGTCCAAATTTGCGAGAAATAGCCTTCCTTATTCTGTCCTCCTTCAGATTACGATATACCATATTTACCGAGCCCATGGTTAGAAGTTCACCAAGAATCCATGCTGGTGGATAGGGATTTGTATATTCGTTTTTGAAATGCTGTATAAAATCTTCTGTTGATTTACGGTATTCCCTATCTATAAGATTAGTAGTGTCAGCAAAGGTACGTGGGTTGGCAAAATGAATACTATTCATCAACCAGAAATCATCTCCTGACATTTCCGCTGTAACGTTCATGACAGCTTCTCTTATTGCTATCTCAATCTTCTCAATCTCATTGAGCAAAAGCATGCGCAACTTTTTATCAAAGCGATATAGCATCATAATCTTTTTGAAAGATGCACCTGTTTTATATTGGTGTAAGTTCTTTGGCATCTTCAAAAATGGATACATATATGCAGATAAACGATAATAACCAATGCTTTCAATATAACATTCAGCATTACGTTCGTCGTCAATCTCCATTCCTCTTGATTTGAGGAGTTGAACTAAGTCTGCAGGACTTGAATATGTCTTAGTGAAGTTTCTTCTTGTCATATCTATAAACAAAAAAGCCCCGCGCATTTGAGCATCAATGAGAGGCTTGGCGGGAACTAACGGTGCAAAGATAAGCATAAAATGTGATTTGACCAGACTTTTTCGTCAAAAAATGCAGTTTTGGATTTCATTTTTAACGAATATTGAAGAAAATTGGGGTAGAAATTCCAATTTATGAAGATTTTCTTCTTTTTTTCGAGAAAAAAGTGTACCTTTGCAATGTTCTATATTGTCGCTATCTAAAAGTGGTAGGCAAGAAACGTAGGACACTACATA
>DCIS01000068.1:0-400 GCA_002317475.1 Prevotellaceae bacterium UBA1720
ACACAGCTCATAAAGCTCTTGGAGACTCGCATCCGACAGCTCATCTTGCAAGATCAGGAACTGCGCCGACAGAATGCGCAACTCTGGCAGCAAGTGACTGAGGATGATGCTCTTATTGCGTCGTTGAAAGAGGAGAACAAAGCCCTCGAAGATAAATATGCCACATTGAAGACGGCAAGAATGCTGCAGCTCAGTGACAATGATACCAGGGACGCGAAGCTGCGCATCTCGCGAATGATGAGAGAAGTAGATAAATGTATCGCCTTACTTAAAGCCGAAAGATAATGCCACAGATTGACGATACGCTATCCATAACGCTGAAACTGGGAAGTCAGATTCTTCCCATGACAATTGCTCGCAAGGATGAATTTATTTATCGAGAAGCGGAGAAGTTGATCAA
>DCIS01000068.1:520-1334 GCA_002317475.1 Prevotellaceae bacterium UBA1720
GATCCTCAACCCATGTTGGGCGCATTACAGGGAATGCTTGGCGAACTTGAGGCTGCCCTGGAAGAGGGCAAGCAGAAATAGGCCTGTAATTTACTCCTTGATTTATTTAGTATGACTGTCTTC
The DNA here is from genome assembly GCA_002317475.1 of Prevotellaceae bacterium UBA1720. Lineage (GTDB taxonomy): Bacteria > Bacteroidota > Bacteroidia > Bacteroidales > Bacteroidaceae > Physcousia. Next base: position 644 of record DCIS01000068.1, read on the forward strand.
ACCCCTGCCAATGTGCAGAATGGGCGCAATGTTGCGTGTGAATATGTCAAACGAGAAACGTAATAAATATAATAATGATTAACTAACCCCAAAAAGAAAAGTTTATGGAATACATAATTGCCGTAATCGTAGCCGTAGCAATTGTTGGCGTGTGGGCATTCGTCCAGTACCGCGTCATGTTGCCTGCACGCTTGAAACGTATGCAGGCCGAGGCTCATCAGCAGGCCGAACAGGAGGCTGAAGTAGTAAAGCAAAAGAAGTTGCTTGAGGTTAAGGAGAAATTCCTTAATAAAAAGGCAGAATTGGAGAAGGAGGTACAACAGCGCAACCAGCAGATTCAGCAAGGCGAGAATCGCGTGAAGCAGCGCGAACTCAGTCTGAATCAGCGCCAGGATGAACTGAACCGTAAGCGTCAGGAACTGGAGGCTCAACGCCAGCGTACAGACCAGCAGATGCTTGTTCTGGAAAAGCGTGAGGAGGAATTGAATCAGCGCCAGAACAGTCTGATTGAGCAAGAGCGTACAAAACTTGAGGAGATCAGTGGTTTGAGTGCAGAAGAGGCTCGTAATCAGTTGATTGAAGGTCTGAAAGACGAGGCTAAGACTGCTGCTGCTGCATACATCAATGATATCATGGATGAGGCTAAACTGAATGCCAATAAAGAGGCAAAGAAGATCATCATCCAGACCAT
>DCIS01000068.1:1447-1848 GCA_002317475.1 Prevotellaceae bacterium UBA1720
CGTAATATTCGTGCACTTGAGGCTGCTACTGGTGTTGAAATCGTTGTGGATGACACTCCTGAGGCTATCGTTATCAGTGCCTTTGACCCTGTTCGTCGTGAGATCTGCCGTTTGGCCTTGCACCAGTTGGTGGCTGATGGCCGTATCCATCCTGCTCGTATTGAGGAGGTTGTGGCCAAGGTGAAGAAGCAAGTCGAGGAGGAGATTATGGAGACGGGTAAGCGTACTGCCATTGACCTTGGTGTACATGGTCTGCATCCCGACCTGATCCGTATCATCGGAAAGATGAAATATCGTTCAAGCTATGGTCAGAACCTCTTGCAGCATAGCCGTGAAACCGCTAATCTGTGTGCCGTGATGGCTGCAGAGCTCGGTTTGAATCCCAAGAAGGCAAAGCGTGC
>DCIS01000068.1:1912-24357 GCA_002317475.1 Prevotellaceae bacterium UBA1720
GCACTCTATGGTGCCAAGTTGGCTGAGCAGTGCAAGGAGAAGCCCGATATCTGCAATGCCATCGGTGCTCACCACGAGGAGATGGAGATGAGTTCTCTCATTGCCCCCATTGTTCAGATCTGTGATGCCATCAGTGGTGCTCGTCCCGGTGCACGTCGCGAGATTGTTGAGGCATATATCAAGCGTCTGAAGGATTTGGAGAACATTGCCATGAGTTATCCTGGTGTCACCAAGACCTACGCTATCCAGGCAGGCCGTGAGCTGCGTGTCATTGTAGGAGCTGACAAGATTGATGATCGTCAGATTGAGGTTCTAAGCACTGATATTGCTACTCGGATTCAGAACGAGATGACCTATCCCGGACAGGTGAAGATCACCGTTATCCGTGAGACTCGTGCTGTAAGTTACGCAAAATAATATATAATAAAGTATTCAGCAAATCATTGAAACAACCCTTTAAATACGTTAAATATGGAGAAAGCCTCAAGTTTTGAGGCTTTCTTTTTTGGTATAAACTAAAAAAGACGTACCTTTACGCAGAATTATTCTTTTATTACTAACCATTTAATGAAGCAAACATGAAGAAATTCCTACTCTCATGTACCCTGATGTTTGCTGCCGTGTCTTCATGGGCTGCTGTTGGTGATGATCTGACAGCCAAGTATCTGAAGAATGCAGACTTCAGTCAGGACACTCCTGTCACGGGTCGTATTTGTACTTACGACTATGATATGGCAGGTGGCGTTTACAGTATGTTTGGTCAACAGACCGTTGCAGGTTGGACGGCATTGAACCCTTCCGACAATGTAAAAATGATGGAGAATAGTGGTTCTCCAGCTCGTGAGGACGGTGCAAATGCCCGTGCTGCCGGTATTTTTGCTGTTGGCGCAGTGGATGCCGAAGGCAACTATGTAGCAGAATTGGGTGGCACTTATTATGCTCCCGAAGTAAATTCTGCAGAGAAGACTGAGGGCAACGTGCTCGGACTTATCGCTGTGTGGGGTGCAACAGTACAGTACACCCAGGATGTAACCCTTCCTGCTGGTTGCTATACCATCACTATCCCTACTTACAACGCTGCAGGTACTGGTACTGTTTCCACTAACCTTTTCGGATTCATTGCAGAGGATGGTAAGGCTTACACATGCTCGAATCTGTCTTGGGGAGAGGTTGCGGTATGGGAAGAGCAGACTGTGACCTTTATCCTTGAGAAGGAGACAAAGGGCGTTATCTCCCTTGGCTTCAGTGGTCCTGGTGGTTCTGGCTCTATGCCACACCTCTTCATTGACTACATCAAGATTCAGGAGGCTGATCCTGCTCCCTTAATCCAGGAACAGGTTGATGCCTTGAAGGAGGAGTTGTTGCCCTTGTTGGAGGCTGGTGACGAACTGGGTGTCAATACCAAGGATGGTTGGGCTGTCTATAACAATGACAATGCAACCGTTGAGGATGTTCAGAAAGCCATTGATAACCAGAAGGAAATCAATGAGCGTGGCATGACAGACTTCACTGACTACTTCCTGAACAATGCACATTTTACTATTGGTGATCCTCTCGACAATGGTGTTTGTACCTATGCAAAGGATACCACAGTCAATGCTACTCCCTATTTCGGCATGCAACCTGTCCCTTATTGGACCGCAAGCAGTCCTGGCACTGACGCCAAGGCTTCAGGCCTTTTTGCTGTAGGTTCTGGAGAAAATGCATGGTTGGGAGCCAAGAATCAGGGTTATGTTGCACCAGAAACCAAGGCAAATGGTGCCACTGAAGGTAATGTGTTTGGTTTCGTTGGTTGTTGGAGTGCTTCTGCCAGCTATACTCAGCATGTAACCCTTCCTGCAGGTTCTTATACCATCAATATCCCTACCTATAATTCTAAGGGTGGTACCAGTGCTATTGCCAAGAACCTTTGTGGATTTATTGCTGATGACGGAACCGAGTATTTGGCAGAGACCAAGACCTTCCCTGTGAACAAGTGGACCAACGAGGTAATCAAGTTTACCCTTGATTACGACACTCCAGGTGTTATTAGTATCGGTTATGAGGCTACCAACAGTGGTTCTGGTGCTATGCCCCACCTTTTCATCGACGAGTTCACCTTGAAGTTTAATGGTATTATCGATGAGAGTCCCAGCCTTATTGCTCTGCGTGGTGCTGTTACATCTGCTGAGGAATATGAGGCATTCTATGAGGCTTCTATCAAGGCACGCCTGGATGAGGCTGTCAGTGCAGGCTATGAACTGGTACGTTCTAACAGCAAGGATGATGAAGCCAATACGGCAGCTGCCACCGAGATCAATAACCTCATGGTTGAGGCAAAGGCCAGTGCTGCTACTTATGAGAAGTTCAACAACTTCATTTTTGGCAAGTTGACCACTACAATCGAGAATTATGCAGAGGGTGATCTTAGCGACTTCTCAGTCAGTTTGCAGGAACTTCGTGACGAATACTCAGAGGCATACGAGAATGGTTCGTATACTGCTGATCAGATCGCTGAGATAATCAACGGTTTCCAGGGAAAGGTCGTAGAGGCTGTCAAGGCAGCTCTTGAAACTGCTGCTGTTGATGGTGCTGAGCATAATCTGGACATTTCTGTCCTCTTCAACAATATTGACTATGCCAACAGCACCGTTGAGGGCTGGCAGAACGAGACTGGTACCAGTGCATTCCTGAGTCGCGTTCAGACTGCAGAGGTCTGGAACCAGAGCAGCTTCAATGTTTATCAGACTTTGGCAGAAATGCCTGCTGGTGCTTATGAGATCAGTACTAATGGTTTCTACCGTACAGCAGCCAATACTGCCAACTATGCCCAGTGGGAGTCACAGGAGGTTAATGGTAAGGCATATCTCTATGCAGGTGGAAACAAGGTCTTGATGCACAATGTGGCAGAGTATGCTGCAGCCCAGGACAATAATCATACTGCTGAGGTTGGTGACGGACTGTTTGTTCCCAATAGCAATGCCAATGCCAACTATATCTTCTACACAGACAAGGATGCTGTGAACACCGTTGCAACGGCCCTCGTTGAGGCTGGCGACCTGACTATAGGTGTCAAGGCAGAGAATCTGGAAGGCAATGCATGGGTTGTATGGGGTGCATTCAGCGTCATCTACAAGGGTACAAGCGAAGAGATGACTCTTGCAGCCCTGAATGGCGAGATCGAGAGTTTGATAGAGCAAGCAAAGTCTATGTCTGAGGATGGTATCGTAGAAAGCGTTGAGCAGGCATTCAATGGTTTGGAGGATGCCATCAGTGCTGGTGAAGATGCTATTGACAAGGAGTCGGTTGAGACTAAGACCGAAGCCATCAAGGCATTGAAGGTTGCTCTTCAGTATGCTTCTGAGACAACACCTTTGATGGAGAAACTGATGGATGTATTCAGTATGTACAGTTCACTGTTGGGTGATACGGAGGTTGAAAGTGACGACGACACTTTGGCAAATCTGCTTGATGAGGAGATTGCTGACCCCGAAAATGGTGCTCCCAGCAATGAGAAGATCGCAGAGTGGATTGAGCAGATTCCCGTAGCATGGGTTAAGTTCGTCTGCGGTCAGAGTCAGATGAGCAAGGCTTCCGAGAAGAATCCCGTTGATGTCTCTCCCGTCATCCTTAATGCAGGTTTTGAGGGTGTTCTCGGTGATCATAGTGGTGCTGAGTACTGGAGCGTGACCAAGGACGGTGGTAATGAGGGCTATGAATATGGTATCTATGAGTTCTTCAACAACAATAGTTTCGATATCAACCAGACCATCACCAACCTTACTCCTGGTTACTATCAGGTGAAGGTTCAGTCTTTCTATCGTGCAGGTGATAACTCAGTAAACCTCACTTCTTTCGTCGAGACCCCCGATTCTATCAACCACGCTGTTCTTTATGCCAATGATGGTGCTGTGAATGTCAAGAACGTACTTGATCTTACTGCTGTAGAGGATAGTGGTTATGAGCCTGGTATGGCATTTGATATGGATGGTGAGGTTACCGTTAGTTATAATGGCAACGAGGAGTTCTATATTCCCAACAACCGCAATTCTCTGCAAGCATACTTCGAGGCTGGTTGCTATTGGAACGAGGTTTGCTGCCAGGTTGCCGAAGATGGTGTGCTGAAATTGGGTATCAAGAAGGATGCACGCATCAGCAATGACTGGTGTCCTTACGACAACTTCCAACTCTACTACCTCGGTACCGCAGCTCCTACAGCCCTTGAGAGCATAACTGTAAGTCAGGTTAATGCTTCTGTCTATGACCTTCAGGGTCGTAAGGTTAGCAAGGCTCAGAAGGGTCTGTACATTATGAATGGTAAGGTTGTTCTGGTGAAGTAACAAACCACTTCATACGCAGAATGAGAAGTCCCAGCAATGGGACTTCTTTTTTTGCATAATTAACGGAAACATTCGAAAACGGTCCGAAATATTTTGCCCTTTCGCAGAAATGTAGTACCTTCGCACGCAGAAAAAGCAGTAGGACGGCTTGTCGCTGGTTCACCTTCGGGTGGGCGAGAGGAAAGTCCGGGCAGCAAAGGGTACTCCGCTTCTTAATGGGAAGGAGGCCGTGAGGCTTGGTTCATGCAGAAGAAAATAACCGCCTGTTGGCGTTAGCGTTTACGCTGTCGTTTTCAGGTAAGGGTGAGAAGGTAAGGCAAGAGCTTACCAGACGTGTGGTGACACGCGTGCTGTGCATACCGGAGGCTGAAAGTTCATGTATACCGGCGAACAAACGAGAGGGCGACCCGCCCGAGCCGGAGGGTAGAACGATGGAGACGTATGGTGACATACGTTCTGGATAAATGACAGGCATCCGTTCTTCGGACGGATACAGAACCCGGCTTATAGGCTTACTGCTTTTTTCTTTTTTGATAGATTCTGTTTAGTTTTCACTCTTTACCTCTTCAATTACATGAAGTATATTCTTATCGGTTGGCTTGTCTTTGTTGCATTGGTGTACATGCTGATGTGGATAGACTATTTTACGCATACCCATAAGATCAAGGAGGGATTCCAGACATTTGTGGATTCCTTTGGGGAGGAATAATCCCCCCGGACATTTAGGAAACCTTTGGAAGGCCTACGAAAGTTCTAGGAATCTTAGGAAACCCTAGGAAACCCTAGGAAACCCTAGGATGACCTAGGAATGCCTAGGAATGCCAAGGTGTGCTCTTGTTTTATTGTGCTTAATAACAGAAATGCCTCGCAAGTGTTATCTTGCGAGGCATTATAGTGTTTGCCTCGGCAGATAGACTGCCGAAGCATTAGATTACGTAAGATTACTTAACCAGCACCTTTACACCGTTGATGATGTACAAGCCGGGCTTAGCCATCTTGTTGACACGCATACCGGTAATGGTGTAGATTGCCTTCTGAGCAGGAGTCTCAACGTTAGCAATAGCAGTTGCATCATCATCGCTGGGCTGTACAGTGCTTGCGCCACCGTAGTAAACCAGTGAATAGTTGTCAACAACAACCCAGTCCTGAGAAACAGCACCAATCTTCTTGAAACCTACGCGGAGAGCACCGTCAGCACCAACCTTAACGATTACACTGTTCTTGTAGTAACCTGCCTTGAAGAACTGGTCAGCAGTCTTCAACTGGTCAGAACCCTTGTATACATCGCCGAAGGTAGAGTTACCGCCGCTGATGTCAATACCCAGAGAATCGCAATCCTCCTGAGTCAGCTGAACCTCAGCAATGTTGTGCAACTCAACAGAGTAAGAACCCTCTGAAGAAGTACCATACAGGTAAGCATAAACTTCCTGAGCCTTTTCGCCATTCAAGATGCTGTATGAGTCTGCAGTACCACCACCATGACGGAGGAAGCCCTGGCAAGAGAGTTCGTAGGTACCTGCGGGCAGACCAGAGAGCTCCTGATAAGCATCGAATGCAGAGCTGTTCCAAACCTCACCACAGTTACCGGGAGTACCACCACCAGTACCGGGCTGCTTGCCCTGCCATGCAGTGAAGGTGTAGTTAGCTGTAGCTTCGGGCTCCTCGTCGTAAGGAGTATCAGTCTCCTCGCCGTTAGAGTTGAAGTGACGGTTTACAATCAGCTTAGAGAAGTCAACAGGATTCTCATCTGAAGCGTTCTCCCAGCCCTTAGGCATCTTAACGAGGTTGATAACGTTCTTAGCCTCCTCGATAGCAGCCTTCAACTCATCGTTGTTCAACTCATCGTAGTCGGTCTCAACGATTGCGCAGATGGCGTCGTAGCGAGCCAGCAATGCTGCGTCAGCCTCCTGAGCGAGGTCGTAAACAGCATAGAGTGCATCGTAGTAGTTCTGGATCTCAGTCTGCAGAGATACGTTCTCCTTGATAGCCTCGTACTGAGCCTGGAGCTTAGCCAACATAGCCTGGCAATCTTCCTCGCTTGCACCCTCGATGTTCTTAACGAATGCATTAGCCTCGTCAACGAGTTCGTCGATAACCTTCTGCTGACCGCTGGTGATACCAGCCTCAGCACATCTGTTGTCCAGCTTGGTGATCTCCTCTTCAATGGTGGTTACCCATACGTTAGCACCAGAACCCTCGTAAACCAGACGGAAGTTGTCGAAGATTACCCACTGGTGTGAGTTGTCGCAACGTACACCTACGGTCAGGTCACCAGCCTCCTTCATAAGGATAGAGAACTTGTTGGTGTAGTCGTAGTTTTCGCCGTCCTTCTTATTAACGAAGTGCCATGCAGAACCAGTCATACCGTTGGGAGCATAGAGACCGTTGCGCTCAGCATCTGCTGACCACTGACCGTTATCGTAAAGCTTCTCTTCGGTAGCATATTCGTCGATATCTGCGAAATCTACAGTCTGCTCGTCGCCGTTAGAGAACTTAGCGAAGAGAACAGCAGACTGGGTGTTACCGTCATCGTGACGGTTGAAGCCCTGTACAGAAAGGGTGTAAAGACCTGCGGGTACATTCTTAATAGTCTGGTACATGCTGAATACAGCGTGGTAGCACTCTGCCAAACCGTCATCCTCAGCGGGAGTCTCCTGGCAAAGGTCTGCGTTGTTGTTCTCGCCCTGACCGTGGTTAGCTGCCCACCAGGGAGAAGTACCGGTAATCTGCCAGCCTGAGAAGTTCTTCTCGAATGCTGCGTTGTTCAAGTAGAATGTTACGTCATCACCGGGCTGTACGTTGGTGTACTTACCCATGATTTCAGATACAGTGGGAAGGATCTCCTCCATCTGCTCGCGCTCCCATTCCTGAGCAGCATAAGCCTCCTCAAGAGTACCGAGGTAGTCTGCGATTTCAGCAGCGAGGTCGGGGTTAGACTCAGTGAACTCGTCAACGCGGTCACGTACGGTCTGGATGCACTGTGCGAAGTACTTGTAGTCGTTGATAGATGAAACGAGTGCGTTGTAAACATTCTTCAGAGAGTCACCCATAGCAGTGTACTCATCGTCGCTTACACCACCGTTATCATACATTGCGAGAGCAGCCTCGTAGGTAGCGTCGTAGGTATTGATTGCAGAGTTCTTAGCAACAATCTCAGCGTAGCCGTCATGCTTGCCAGCGATCTCCTCGATAACCTTACCCAGGTTGATCTGAGCCAGAGGCTTCTCGGTTGCACCGTAGTAAACCAGTGAGAAGTTGTCAGCAGCAATCCAGTTACAGGTAGTGTTAGCATAGCGTACACCAATGGTGAAGGTACCATCCTTTGCGGTGAAAGGAAGCTCGAAGTGCTCGGGAGCATTGTTAGCAGTAGCTACGGGGATTGAGAATGACTGACCGTTGCTGCTCTCAGCGAAGAGTTCAACACCTTCTGAAGTGTCCTTGCTGCCAGACTGGCGTGTAGCGATCATGTCAACGCCTAAGATGTAGAGACCCTCGGGCAGACCTACCTCCTGAGTGATATGACCCTCACCGCTCAACTGTGAAGACCAAGTCCAGCTCTCAAGGAAGTTCTTGATAGAAACGCCGTTGTTAGAGTAAGATGCGCTCTGAACCTGATTGTTGTTACCTGTCAGTACAACATCCCAACCTTCATAGTCGCTGGTCTCGAAGTCTGCGTTCTGCAGAATACCCATTTCAGCAAGGCTGATGGGAGTCTCTGCTGTTGCACCTTCCAGAAGATCACGGTTCTCTTCAACCTTAATCAGGCCGATAGCAGACATGATAGATTTGTAAGCCTCCTCCAGCTGATCTACGGTAGCGTTCTCGTTGTCGTAGATAGCCTGAGCAGCATCAACGGCAGCCTTTACGCTTTCGTAGGTGTCATAGAGATCGCAACCACCTTCGTCCCAGAACCAGGTAAACATCTTCAGACGTGCATTGTAGGTAGAAGCATCGTACAGCTGCCATGTGGTGCTGTAGTCCTCGCCGTAGATGCGTGAGTCCTTAACCTCAAGGGTGTCACCACTCTCTTCGTCAATAATGTAAGACTTACTAACAGCAGCACCGATGAAGTAGCAACGGTTGTCGAAATAAGCCTCGTCGCTGGTACCGTCAACATAGTCGCCGTCCTCAGCGCTCCAGTTCTGAACTGTCCAAGATACACCAAACTTACCGCCGGGGGCGTTCAGGTTGGCCAACTCGATCTTACCACCACCCAGGTCTGTCAGCAACCAGCTACCGTCACCGGTACGGCCCTGTCCGTCAACCCATGCAGAGAGACCGCCGTCGCAGTCTGCCATGGCGTTCCAACCACCCTTGTCAGATACGTAGTTGTTCAGCTTGATAGTCTCGTAAGCGACACTGTCAATAGTTTGAGGATTAGCAACGAAACGCACGGTAAGTGCCTCTGCAATATCCTCCTTAGCACTGGTTCGGGTACCCCAGTTGTTACCCTTGCCATAGTAGAATTCTGTGCCCTCGCTGTTCTTGACGGCCATAATGTACTCAGTCTTGCCATCAACTGCTACACTTGTTGCAGGCTTCAGCTCGGGTGAATTGTCGAACTGTGCCCACATAGAAGTGGAAGCCAGAGCCACGGTCAAAAGAGTAAATAGTTTTCTCATTTGATTGTGAATTAAAGGTTAATAATTAGTTAGTTAATAAATGAAAATTCTCAATTTTGGTGGGCAGTCTTATCAACTTACCTATTGCAAAGGTACGATTATCTGATGATAACGGATAGCATAAAATTATAAAAAGATAGGATAAAATTGATATTGGGTAAATATTGTCTGTTTTGACAATCAAAAAGAGAGTGCTAGGCAAATCAGCAAAGCACTCTCCGTGTCACTTGTTATGCTGAGAAATCAGCTTATCTCTTCTCTTACTTAACCAGCACCTTGACTTACGTCGAGCTGCTTTCCGTTCGGAATAGATTAAGCAAGCTTATCTCTTCTCTCACTTAACCAGCACCTTGTTGCCATTGATGATGTACAGGCCGGGCTTGGTAGCCTTGCTCATACGTACACCGGTAAGGGTGAAGATGCTCTTCTGTGCCTGGGCAGAGATGCTCTCGATGGCTGTTTCCTTGCTGCTGTTAGCACCATAAGCCTCGAGGGTGAAGTTGTCAGCTGCAATCCAGTTAGCGTTACCACCTTCTACAGAGCAGAAACCGACGTTGATGACATTCTTTGCCTCGGTCAGTTTGAATACTACGCTGAAGTTCTCGGGCTTACCGTTTGCGGTAGCTACGGGCAACTTGTTCTCGCCTGCATAGAGGAATACGCCAGTGACTGCTACTTCAGGATCTGCCTGATGGCTAGCAATCATGTCTGCACTCAGCTTGTAGGTACCAGCGGGAAGAATGATCTTCTGATAGATGTCAGCCTGAACACATACGCTGTCAGCTGTTGAACGCCATGACTCCAGGAAACCAGTGATGCTGGTGCCCAACTCGTCATTGGTATAAGTAGCCTTTTGGTACTGGCAGTTTGAAGCAGAGATCTTATTCAAGGTCCAACCGGTAGCATCAGCAGTAGCCAGGTCGGGGTTAACCAGGTACTCAGTCAACTCAACGGGATCATCGTCGGTAGCTTCCTCTACCTTGCTGCGGATCTCCTCGTACTTCTCGTTAGCCTCGTAAGCCACGATAGCCTCCTGCATGATGTTAATCATCTCCTGTGCATCAGCCTTCAGGGTGGTCAGTTCCTCGCTACTCAACTCCATCAGGGCGTCCTCGTTGTCTACGTAGTCGTTGATCTTCTCTGCCTTCTCTGCATATTGAGCGTAGTCGCCTTCCAGGTAGTCTGCATTGTTCAGGTATGCCTCATAGTAGGTATCGTTGAGGTATGACAGTACGTCGTTCTTCAACTGGATGTTCTCGGCAGCCTTGTTGATTACCTCCTGGAGCTTCAGGATGGCAGCTTCGCAAACCTCCTCTGAACCATCCTCCAGGGCACTCTGACCTGCCTCAATGGCAGCGTCAATCTCCTTGATCATGGGTTCTGTTACCTTGCTTGTGTAAGTCTCAGCTGAAGCAATCAGCTCAAGGATAGGCTCGGTGTAGACACCGGCGTCAGTTCCCTTGTAGATCAGGCGGAAGTTATCAAAGATAACCCACTGACTAGCGTTGTCACAACGTGCACCAACGGTCAGGTCGCCCTGCTCCTTCAGGAGGATGTTGAACTTATTGGTGTAGTCGTAGTTCTCGCCGTCCAGCTTGTTCATGAAGTGCCATGCTGCACCTGTCATACTGTTAGGAATCCAGAGCTCATCGTCGTTCTGCTTGTCACTACGCCACCAGTTGCTTTCATCCTCGGTTGCAGAGTTGTCGAACAGCTGGGTCTCGGTAGCGTACTTGTTGATGTCAGCGAAGGGTACAGACTGCTCAGTGCTGTCGGGCAGGATAGCGTAGAGTGCTGCGGGGTTGCCGGCGGCGTCAGCGCGGTTGAAACCTTGAACAGAGAGGGTGTAAAGACCCTTGGGCAGGTTCTTGATGGTCTGTGACATGGTGAATACAGCGTGCCACTTCTCTGCCAGACCGTCGTTCTCGGCGGGAGCCTCGTTGCACTGGTCTGCGTTAGCGTTCTGGCCATTGCCATGGTTGAGCTGCCAGTCAGGAGTTGCACCGGTGATGGTCCAACCTGAGAAGTTTGAAGTGAATGCGGGGTTCTTGAGCAACAGGGTTACGTCGTCACCGGGCTTCATGTTCTCGGTTACGTAGCTTGCGATGTAAGCATCGGTCTGACCAATGATGGCAGCAATCTGCTCTGCACTGTATTCGCCAGCCTCGTAATTTTCTTCCCAACCTGCAGCAGTGTCAGACAGCGAACCAGAGAGGTCGTCCCAGTCGCCACCAGCGAACTCATCAACCTTGCTGTTTGCATACTTGATCTCGTCGGCAAGGGTCTGGTAAGCAGCAGCAGAAGCCTTGAGCTCAGCGGCAGCAGCCTCCAGGGCAGTCTTGGCGTCAATGTAATCCTGATCGCCACCGGTGGTAGCCTTGGCAGCAGCCAGTGCCACCTCGTATGCTTCAACGATGCTCTTCTGTGCCATCACGCCTTCGCCATACAGCTTCTCGCAAGATGCAATAGCGTCGTCAAGCAGTACCTTATAGGGGTTCTCGGTGATTTCACCGTAGTACATCAGTTTGAAGTTGTCGGCAGCAATCCAGTTGGCTGTAGAGTTTTCTGTGCGCAGACCCAGCTCAACATCACCACCGCTGTGGATGAATGACAGGATGAAGTGCTCGGGTACTTCATTGTCGGTAGCCATATCCATGTGGCTGTCAATATCACCACCGATAACATAGAGCTGAACGCCTGTTACGGGGTTAGCGGAAGTTTCGTACTGCTGAACGGCATTGACGTCAGCGGACAGCTTGTACTTACCTGCGGGCAGACCGTAGATGGTCTGGCAAAGCTTGCCGTCACCAATGGTTGCAAAAGTGCGTCCGTTGAACTTGAAGGCGTCAGTGTTGTTTGACCATGCCTCGATGAACTGGCTCAACGAAGCTGTGCCTGATTCGCCTGTCTCCTCGTCGTTCCATTCCTTGCCGGTATAGCTTGCTTTCTGGTATCCGATATTCTTGGCTGTGGTGCCGCTGACAAAGGTGCAGGTCCAGCCGTTGATGTTACCGGCAGAGAAGTCGTTGTTGTTAATCAGTTCGGTACCGTCGCGTGGATCATCATTGCTAGCACCGTCAAGCAACTCCTTGGTGCGTGCAGCCTTGATGGCAGCCTTCAGGTTGTCCAGGGCAGCCTGAAGTTCCTCGTAGGTAGCAGATGTATTCTGGTAAACCTTAGATGCCTCGCTGCTGTCCACATAGCTGTTGTCTACTGTAGAATTGAGCAGTTCGTACAGTGACACGCGAGCGTTGTAGATCGAGTAGTCGATGAACTCCCAGTCCATAGCAAACTTCTCCTCGTCGCTTACGGTAGCATAAACAGCGTTAGGGTAGAGGGGTTCGTCGCCAAGTTCCCAACCCCAGTATGTATCGGGGTAATACCATTCGTTGCTCTCTGTGGCGAACTGGATGCGGTAATAATTGTTGTTTTCGTTCTTCTTGATATTGAAGAAATGGAGCTCAGCGGCCTGGCTGCCCTGATCGACGTGCATCTCGCCCCAGCCTGCGCAGTCCTTGCCGGAAAGCTGGCCTGAAACGAAGGTGTACTTGTTGTCCGTTGTACGCTGGAGTGTCCATCCGCTTTCGGTCTCGGTTAGGGTAAAGGTAAGCGCTGCCTCGGCATCTTCTACCAAAACGGTAGAGGTCGCCCAGCTGAACCATGACGAACCACCGGCAAGGAACATGCCAGTATCGTTCTGCTCGGATGCGCCCACATTCTTGATGCGGTACTGATGGCCTGAAATGACCTCGGAACCGGTGGTTGGAGCTTCGGGCTCTACCCACTGAGCGTTGATTCCCAGTGCCACTAAAGCAGCACCGAGCAAAGAGAGTAGTCTCTTCTTCATACTTGATTGATTTTGATTAAGTTAGTTAATATATTAGTTAGATAATCGTTGCCTTGGGGTTGGTAAAGTTGTTTATTTGTGCACAAAGTTACGAAAAATAATCGATATGGCAAAGTGAAAAGTGTTAAATAATGACTGCTAAAGTAAATTATGTTCGTGAGGGTGTGCGTGCGAGGATTGACGAATGAGATGCCATACGGGACACGCTTACGTTTGGTGTGTTTTTTTGGTGTGTTTCTCTGTAAAAAATGCAAAATGTAATTACTTGGGTTTCAACTATTTAGAAAAAATCGGTGTAAAAACAGTATATTTTCTTTTTAAAACCCTAAACGCGTGTGTGTGTTAAGGGTTTTAAATATAATATTATAAAAAAACACACCAACTGTTTGTATATTGCTGTATATCTGCAAGTTAAAAGAGTTTTTTTACAATCCAAAATGCACCAAAAATATGCACCAAGCCATTTTTGCCTAAATAAGAGGTTAATACGTACAAACACCGTACAAACACCGTACAAACACCGTACGTTTACGTTCACTGTACGTACGCTGTACGTTGGCTGTACGGTGAAACGTGCTGGTAGTGGCTCTCTTAACTCGCGTTAATTCGTGATACGGATGTGTTAAATAATAGGAAAAATAAAACGGGTCTGTGTCAATCAATAAACTTTTGTATTACTTTTGCGTCGTATTTCACGAGCCGGGGTATGCGAATGCCCTGAAAACAACCAAAGAAAATGGACAAAAACAAAATCCTAAATATTATGAAGACAACAAGTTGTATGTGCGCTGCCGTAATGGCAATGACGCTTTGCGTGGGTGGTGTAGTGAACGAAGTGAAGGCTGCTCAGCCTGTTTCGGGACTGGTAGACCTGACAGCAGCAGCAGAGAGCAGTGTGAACAGCGTGGTGTACATTAAAGTGACAACCGGTGGTCAGACTCAGACCGTCACCGTGCAGGACCCCTTCGAGGACTTCTTTGGCGATTTCTTCGGTTTTGGAGGTGGTGGTCGTGGCCGTGGTCAGCAGCGTCAGATCCAGACTCCCAAGCGTGAAGCTGCAGGTAGTGGTGTGATTATCAGCCAGGATGGCTACATCGTGACGAACAACCACGTGGTACGCGACGCTAATGAGATTACCGTAAAGCTGAATGACAACCGTGAGTTTACTGGACGTATCATCGGTCTGGATGAGACTACTGACCTTGCCTTGATCAAGGTGGATGCCAAAGGTCTGCCTGCTATTCCCGTTGGTAATAGTGATGACCTGAAACTCGGCCAATGGGTGCTAGCTGTGGGTAATCCCTTCAATCTGACCAGTACTGTGACGGCAGGTATTGTCAGTGCCAAGGCGCGTTCGTTGGGTGCAAACAGTATTGAAAGTTTCATACAAACTGATGCGGCCATTAATGCTGGTAATAGTGGTGGTGCCCTGGTTAATGAGAAGGGTGAACTGGTAGGTATCAATGCTATGTTGTACAGTCAGACGGGTAGTTATAGTGGTTATGGTTTTGCCATCCCTACCACGATTATGAATAAGGTGGTGGCTGATCTGAAGGAGTTTGGTACCGTGCAGCGTGCCCTGTTAGGTGTGTCTGGTACGGATGTAACCAACTACATTGACAGCGAGAAGGCTAAGGGCAATGATGAGGTGAACCTTGGAACAGTGACCGGTGTCTATGTCAACAGTGTTCAGGAAGGTAGTGCTGCCGAGGAGGCTGAACTGCAGAAGGGTGACGTTGTGACTAAGGTTAATGGTAAGAATGTCAATAAGATGGCCGAGATGCAAGAGGCCCTTACGCAGTTCCGTCCCGGTGATAAGGTAACCATCACCTTCCTTCGTGACAAGAAGGAGAAGACGAAGACCGTTACCTTGCGTAATGCACAGGGTAACACCACCGTGATGAAGGAGGTTGACATCGATGACTATGGCGTACAACTCACGCCTATCACAGACAAGGAGCGTGGTACTTACGAAATCTCTTACGGCCTGCTCGTTAGCAACATCAAGAAGGGCAAGATGGCTGATGCCGGTTTGACCAAGGGCATGATCATCCTGATGGTGAATGACGAAAAGATGAAGACTGTAGAGGATTGGGAAGAAGTGGTAAAGAATGCTAACAAGAGTAAGGAGAGAACACTTTGGATTCGTGCCCTCACGCCCAGTGGACGAAAGGCAAGTTTCGTAGTGGAAATGGAAGGTGAATAGTGACTGGGAACCTAGGATTACCTAGGATTACCTAGGACTACCTAGGAAGCCCTAGGACACCTAGAACTACCTAGGATTGCCTAGAAAAGACCTAGTTAAACCTAGTATATCTTAATTTCATTAAGAATATGACCCGAAAGTTTGGTGCTTTCGGGTTTTTTTTGTACCTTTGCATGCTAAAAATAACGAAATCCGGATTTATGAGACAATTAAAGATTACCAAAAGTATCACTAACCGTGAAAGTGCTTCGCTGGATAAGTACTTGCAGGAGATTGGCCGCGAGGAGCTGATCACTGTCGAGGAAGAGGTGGAGTTGGCACAGAAGATTCGCAAGGGAGACCGTGAGGCCTTGGAGCGTTTGACACGTGCTAATCTGCGCTTTGTGGTCAGTGTAGCTAAGCAATACCAGAACCAGGGACTCAGTCTGCCCGACCTTATCAACGAGGGTAACCTGGGTCTGATCAAGGCTGCGGAAAAATTTGATGAGACACGTGGTTTTAAGTTCATTTCATACGCTGTATGGTGGATTCGCCAGAGTATTCTGCAGGCATTGGCCGAGCAGAGCCGTATCGTGCGTCTGCCCTTGAACCAGGTGGGTTCGCTGAACAAGATTAGCAAGGCGCTGAGCAAGTTCGAGCAGGAGAATGAGCGTCGCCCAAGTCCCGAGGAGCTGGCACAGGAACTTGACCTCCCCGTGGATAAGGTGAGTGACACCCTGAAGGTCAGTGGTCGTCATATCTCGGTGGATGCCCCCTTTGTGGAGGGTGAGGATAACAGTCTGCTGGACGTCCTGGTAAATGATGACAGCCCTATGGCTGACAAGACCCTTGTGGGTGAGTCATTGCACCGTGAAATCGACCGTGCCCTGAGTACGCTGAGCGAGCGTGAGAAGGAGATTATCCAGATGTTCTTCGGTATTGACCATCAGGAGATGACCCTCGAGGAGATTGGCGACCGTTTCAATCTTACCCGTGAGCGTGTCCGTCAGATCAAGGAAAAGGCTATCCGCCGTCTGCGTCAGACCAGCAAGAGCAAGTTGCTGAAGTCATACCTGGGGTAATTGGAAATTGTGAATTGAAAATTGAGAATTGGGAGTTGAAAATGAGAAAACTCTTGAAAATATCGCTGTGCCTGCTGCTGGTGATGGTGGCGGTAAGTGCTAATGCGGCCAAGAAAAAGGGTGGCTATCAGAAGGCCTATGTCTTCGGTTTTGCCTCTTCTTTTGTTGATTCTGTGGCCTATCTGACAGATGTTCAGGAACTGGACTCTGCCTACATCCTGCCTAATGGTTTTATCTCAGATCGTCAGTTGTATAGTCTTCAGTTGTATGGACATGTCAATGAGAAGCGTGGTGTGGAGAACCCCACTGCAGCGTTCTTCTTTGCCTTGAGTCCCAAGAAGATTGCCAAGAAGTACCAGAAGGTGAAGTCGCTGTATATCGATAATCCCAATCTGACACTGGTAATCCTGCCCAAGGATGAGTTTAGATTCCACGCTGAGGAGTACATGGAAGTCCTGGTTACGGAGACCGCAGAGACTCCCGAACCAGAAGGCAAGAAATCCAAGAAAAAATGATGATCAGATGAGCAAGTTGATTTGTCGAGTGGCCGGACATGTGCTGGCTGTGGAGTTTTGTGATGCACATAACGATGCTTCGTTGCTGCCCTCTTTCAAACCCTTTGAACTGACGGAGGAAGAGGCTGCCAGTGCCGAGCCTACCTTGGTGGTAACGGTGAATGACAGTTTTACCTTCCAGACCCTCGGACAGGAGGTGGGACAGTTTGACTGTGGAGGTTGCAACCATGGCGTCTACCTGCTCGAGGATGGTTCGTACCAGTTTGTGGTAAGTGACTTGAAGGGAGAGGTTTGTTCGCGTATGCAGAGCAATCCTGACTTCAGCCGATGCATGGTGGCCGTAAGTGGTGAGAGTTTTAGTCAGCGCAACTATGGTCTGAATAACGCCATGATGATGGCGTATGCCTTCTGCTATGCAACCCAGGGCACCCTGCTGGTTCATGCTAGTGTGATCAGAAAGGATGGCTATGGCTACCTGATGACAGCACCCAGTGGCACCGGCAAGAGCACCCATACCCATCTGTGGTACAAGAACATCCCCGAATGTGACTTGATGAACGATGACAATCCTATCGTTCGTGTCCTGGAGAGTGGTGAGGCTATTATCTATGGTAGTCCATGGAGTGGCAAGACACCTTGCTATCGCAACATACAGGCACCCATCGGGGCATTCGTACGCATCCAGCAACGTCCCCAGAACGAGATACGCACCATGTCTCCTATTGAGGCTTTCACCACCTTGCTCCCCGCTGTGAGCAGCATGAAGTGGGACAAGCGTGTCTATAAGGGCATCTGCGAGACCGTCAGCGCCGTTGTGGGAAAGGTCAAGATATACGAACTCGGATGTCTGCCTGATGCTGCTGCCGCACATCTTTGCTACGAGACTGTTAGGGCCGTATGAAGAAACTGATAAAGGGCATCCTGCGTATCCTGATGACCCCTTGGCGCAAGCGAAAGGCAAAGCGTGACGGGGTGATAGACAACACAGAGCGCAAGGAATATGCCAATGATGTGCTGCTGGCCTTGGTGGGCAAGAAGATTGCCGAGGGGCATGATGCCACCATCATTGTCAAGGGTTACAGCATGCGTCCCTTTCTGGAGCATGAGCGCGACAAGGTCATCCTGACTCAGGTAACGAAGCCTCTTCAGGTGGCTGATGCTATCCTGGCTGAGATTACTCCTGGGCATTATGTCTTGCATCGCATCATCGATATTCAGGGCAACCATATCACGATGATGGGTGATGGCAACCTGCGTGGCGTAGAGCATTGTACCACAAGTGATGTACGAGGTCTCGTGACCCATTACATCCGTCCCAACCGCACCCTTTTGGCCAGTGATGAGAAACTGCAGCAACGCATCCGCCTCTGGCGCAAGTTGCTCCCCATCCGTCGCCTCCTATTATTAATATACAAAGCAACCATTTAGTATTGTCCTGTTCAGTTTGTGTCTGGGCAACAATCTACCAAACATAACATACCTAATATGAAGATTAAAGAAGGATTTGAGATAGTAGACCTCTGTGGCGATCATGTAATCGTAGCAACCGGTCTGAAGAATATTGATTTCAGCAAGGTGATCAGTCTGAACGAGAGTGCCAACCTGATGTGGAATGCCGTTGTGGGCAAGGAGTTTACCGTAGAGGATATGGCCAAGGCTCTGATGGCTGAGTACGAGGTGGATGAGGCCACTGCTCTGCGCGATGCTGCCAAGATTGCTGCCAACTGGCAGGAGATTGGTCTGACGGAATAACAGGGCGTGACAGCTTTCCCTTAGATTTCATCCTCTGATGTCTGAAGTCTTATCTCTGTTACAGCAGCTGGGGCATGCTCTGCGTATCCCGGCTTCTTTTGTAATTATCGAGTTTGTCGGCACCATGGCATTTGCCATTTCAGGTATACGTCTGGCTTCTGCCAAGCGATTTGATCTCTTTGGTGCCCTCATCGTGGGTATGGCCACGGCCATCGGTGGTGGTACCCTGCGCGATATCATGCTCGGTATCACACCTTTCTGGCTGACTAACTCCGTCTACATCATCTGCTGTTTCATTTCCCTGCTTTGGGTCATGGTCTTCAGCAAATACATGATACGCCAGAACAATACCTGGTTTATCTTTGACTCCATTGGTCTGGCATTGTTCAATGTCATCGGCATTGAGAAGACTCTCAACATGGGTTATCCCTACTGGACGGCCATTATCATGGGGTGTATCACGGGTGCAGGAGGTGGTGTCATCCGAGATGTGTTCCTGAACGAGGTTCCCCTGATTTTCCGCAAGGAAATCTATGCTGTGGCTTGTATTCTGGGTGGTATGACCTACATCATCTGCCACTCTTTCTTTGGTCTGAATGCGGAGTTGAATGCCCTTTTCAGCAGTCTGGTGGTGATTGTCATCCGTGTCCTTGCTGTCAAGTACCACTGGCACTTGCCTGTGCTGAAAGGTGAGGAATAAAGAATGGGGGGATGTGTATCTGCGGAATCGTACGTTCCACACGACATTACTCGTTTGTAACTATCTTTTCTCCGACCAGTTTGTCGTATCGTCCTCCCGGTTCCTTGTAGTACACCAGGATCTGGTACTCGTTGAGGGTCTGGAAGAAATTACCATCTGTGCGAGCAGAGGTGACCTTCCCGTCTGCCTCAATCTGTAGGAAACGATAGTCGTAATAGCCTTGCTTCAGGAAGATGGCCGCCTGATATTCCCCTTCCTCCTTGTTGTATTCCATCTTGTAGGTGTCTGAAGGCCAATGGTTTACCCAGTTGCCATGCACGTAGATGGGACCACCGGGGATGGGGGGAGTCTTGAGGCGGAAGTGCACGAATACGTATTCGCTTGTTGTCTCATTGTCCTCGTTTTCACTGTTGCGCATCACGTAGGCACCGTTCTGGTCGTACTCCAGTGAATAGTGGCGTGTGGGCAGTTCCTCGAAGAGTGTGGCATGGTAGTAGGGCTCAAACCATCGGATATGGTCCACGCCCATGTTGACTCGCTGAACGTCAAGCAACTCAAACTTATGGCACTCGTTGCCTCCGGGAAAGATCAGTGCACGTTGATGATTGAATTCCAGTCCGTTGGCGTTGCGAATATTGGGTTGAACCTGGACGGTGAGGTCTGGTCGGCGATTTTGTGTCACGAAGACTTTCATATCGCGTTCGGGGTCTGTGACCCTCAGTGAACCATATCCCAGACAGATGCTGACCTGCTGATGTTGTTGCTGGAAGTCAATGTCCGTGTTGCCGTCAATGGCGGCACTCAGGCTCACCTTTCGCTCCACGATGCAGAATTCAGCCTTCAGCAGAGCTTCCTTGTCTTCATCGTCCTCGTCATAGATAGTCACACGGTAGTTGCCTGACAGCAAAAGTCGTACATCTTCGTTGGGCAATAGCAGTTGGTAGTGGGTATAGATCTGTGTGGTATTGAAACTCTTCTCGTAATCCTCGATCAATTGGTCGTTCATTCCCTCCAGATAGTCCGACTCGAATATCTCCTCGCTTAGGCTCCAGTCTGCTTCGCAATGGTCAATGTGGTAGCGCAGACGACGATAGTCATGACTCATCTCGTCGAAGCCAATGTTGGTGCTCCATCTGCCACCCAACTCCACAATAGGAGGCAACAGTTCGTCTTCGTTCACCACCAACTGCAGCGAATGGAAGTTTGCTGTGTCGTAGATAAGATTCTGCTGGGCATAGGACAAGATGGCTATGCAGCAAACAAGAAAGGAATACAAAAGTCTTCTCATGGCTAATGGGTCTTTTTCACTTTATGTTCTTCATTCTGATCACTCTCACGCCCAGTTGCGAGGGGTGCTTGCCCATGTATTCGTAGAGCGTCATGGGTTCCAGTACCACCTTGTGGTGAATGCTGCTGGCATTGAGTAGGTGCAGTTTGCCATCCTTACCCCATACAGCCAGACCGAGGTGAGAGACATCCAGTCCGGCCTTCTTGGTGACGATGGCCAGGATATCACCGTCGTGTATGCATCCCAGTACATCCTTGCCCTTGTTGAGCATGCTGCGTGGTACATAGCGGATGGTCTGTCCGCTGGCCTCCTTCTCATACTGTGTGATGAGACTCTTTTGCGACTTGTCACGCTTCAGCATGGGGTAACTGTCAGGGTGACGTGTCATATAGTTCAAGGTAATGGTCTGCTGGGCAGTAAAGGGAGAGTAGTCCTTGGTGGCATCACCCTGGATTTCCTCGACCAGTCCCATCCCGTGGTTGCTGATGTACCATTGCGAGAAATAGTGATTGCGTGAGGCATAGCCGTCCAGTTTGCCGTTGCGATAACGGATACGTCCCAGCCAATGGCAGAAATCGGTGAACTTCGTGCTTCCCCTCTGTGTGGTAAAACTGAGTGCCAAGACATTGTCTACCAGCGTGGCACAGTCCATCTGTGTCAGGTTGATGGCCAGTTGCTCCTTAGGATTGAATTCCAGGGTCTTGGCAACGTATGGAAGTCCCTTCAGCTGATTGGCATAATACAAGGTCAGACAAGTACCTTGAGGCTGTTTCTTTCCCTCCCTCAACAGCTTTTCCACCGTGATGCTGTCCTGCTTGGAGTACACCGTAGCGCAACACGGCATTGCTGCCATAAATAGAATGATAATAGATGAAATGAGTTTATTCACCTTCCTCTTCTTTGTTTTGCTCCTCAAGGTATTCCTTCCAGAGGTGCTCGATATAGTTCATTTGTTTCAGAATCTGCCTCTGTCGCTTGTACATGTAGGCTGATGGATTCTTGCTGCTGAATTTCCGGGGATTGGGCAACGTACCGGCAATCAGTGCACACTGAGCTCGAGTCAGATTAATGGCGTCCTTGTTGAAATGCTCATGTGCCACAGCATCTACGCCATAGATGCCATCACCCATCTCGATGGAATTGAGGTATACTTCAATGATACGCTCTTTACCCCATATCTTCTCGATGAGAAAAGTGAAGTACACCTCGAACCCTTTGCGTACCCAAGTGGAGTTGGGCCACAGGAACACGTTCTTGGCTGTCTGCTGGCTGATCGTACTGGCTCCGCGACGGCGTTTACCCTCTGCAGCCTCCTTGCGTGCCTGCTCGATGGCTTTGAGATCAAAACCATTGTGCTTGGTAAACATCTGGTCCTCGGAGGCAATGACAGCAATGGGCATGTGGGAGGACATCTCCTCCAGGGGAACCCAGTGATGACTGCATTTCACTTCGCGTCCTTCCTTCTTCATCTCAATGGCACGAATGGCCATCAGTGGAGTGAAGTAGACGGGAACCCATCTGTAGATAAAAACAGAAAGGATTGTGCTCCCAAAGAAAAGGAGCACAATCCATAAGATTATTTTGCGAAGTATCTTCACGAATTACTTCAAGGTACCTGCGTTAGCAGCCTGGATCATCTCCTCGCTTGCGTACAGATAAACCTCTACACGGCGGCTAGCCTTCTGATTCTCCTTGCCGTTAGCATCGTAGATGAGGTAGTCGGGGTTCTCGCCGAAACCAGTAGTGGTGCGGATCTGCTTGCTTGAAACGTTGCACTTGCCAGTCAGATAGCTTGCTACAGCCTGTGCACGAGCCTGGCTCAAGGTCAGGTTGGTTGCATCAGAACCATCGCTGCTAGCGAAACCGTAGATGTTAACATCACAGTCGGTGTAAACGTTCAGTACGTTGGTAGCGAACTTAGCGAGGCTGCTCTGTGCAGCGCTCTTCAGACTGCTCTTACCAACCTCGAAGAGGATACCGTTGTCGAAGGTAACCTTTACACCCTCAAGACCGTTAGCATCGGTGAAGGTCTCTGCCTGTGCGATAGCAGCAGCAGCAGCCTTAGCCTTATCCATCTTCTTGCCAATCAAAATACCAGCAGTTGTACCAGCAGCAACACCAACACCAGCACCAAT
>DCIS01000085.1:0-2442 GCA_002317475.1 Prevotellaceae bacterium UBA1720
AGAAAACCAGTTGCTCCGCCGCAGAGCAGAGCCTCTGGATGACCCACCTGCCCCAATTAGAATTGATGCTATGGGGTGGAAGTTCCATGCTCATTGTCGACCACATCATCAATGGTGAGGTTACCTGGCAATACCCCTTCTTCACCGCTCTTGCCCAGAAAGGTGGTTTCAGTACGATGATAATGGAAATGCTCACCGTAGGCGTCCCCATGTCCCTTGTCACCACCCTCATCTATACCGTACTGGTGATGAAGCATAAGAGAGCCACAAGGTAAGTCAGAAACTTTTTTAACCCCGTATTACAGCAAAGAGGACCTCAACCCAAAGGGATGAAGTCCTCTTGTTTTTGTATTGAAACCGCTCAGATACTGAGCAGAACGAGGTTTGTCACCTCGAGTCTCAGGAGAGGATTACTGCTTGATACGGCCCAGGTAGCTACCATCACGGGTATCAACCTCAACCAACTCGCCCTCGTTGATGAAGAGGGGTACGCGGATCTCAGCACCAGTCTCAACCTTTGCAGGCTTCAAGGTGTTGGTAGCGGTATCACCCTTCAGACCGGGCTCGGTCCAGGTAATCTCCAGGACAACCTTTACAGGTACATCAGCGTACAGAACAGTCTCGGTGCTGGTATCAGTAACAACCTCAACCTCCTGACCTTCCTTCATGAAGGCAACACCATTAACCTGGTCAGCAGGGATGGGAATCTGCTCGAAGGTCTCATTGTTCATGAAGATGAGATCCTCACCTTCCTTGTAAAGGAACTGATAGGGGCGACGCTCTACGCGTACATCCTCCAGCTTCTCACCGATGTTGAAACGACGCTCCAAAACGTTGCCAGAAACAACATCCTTCAGCGTAACGCTCATGATGGTGTTACCCTTACCGGGCTTGCGATGCAAAAAGTCGATACAGAAATACAACTTGCCGTCCATACGGATGCAAGTACCCTTCTTGATGTCTTGTGAATTAATCATAAGATTTGAGTTCTTTTTATTATTAAATAGTGTATAATGTCGTAAAAGCGGTGCAAAGTTAGTGCATTTTTAGCAAAAAGCACAAAAGTTTGGCCTAAAAATGTGATAATATTTGCGAGATTGAAAAAAAGTACCTAATTTTGCACCCCGAAACCGGTATAGAATCAAATAATATAAGCATAACGTTATGAAAAGAACATTTCAACCCCACAACCGTCGCCGCGTAAACAAGCACGGTTTCCGTCAGAGAATGACCACTGCCAATGGTCGTCGTGTATTGGCATCTCGTCGCGCTAAGGGCCGCAAGAAGCTGACCGTTTCTGACGAGCGTCACGGCAAGTAAGCCGACAGACACTTTTTACACGCTTGCGTGCGTGCATAAAAATAAA
The DNA here is from genome assembly GCA_002317475.1 of Prevotellaceae bacterium UBA1720. Lineage (GTDB taxonomy): Bacteria > Bacteroidota > Bacteroidia > Bacteroidales > Bacteroidaceae > Physcousia. The sequence goes on from DCIS01000085.1 coordinate 1,367, forward strand.
AGGAAGCAGAGCATTTCGCCCTGCTTCTTTTTTTTGTTTGTAGATTCCCAAAGACGTCATTTCTTGAACAGCAGTTGTGCAATACGAGTAAGGTAGTCACGGCAGTTCATCCATGTATGTCCACCCTCAGGGTTATAGAAGGTGTGGGGGAAGTTCTGTTCTTTAAGATAGCTATCCAGTCCCTGAGAGGCCTGCAATAGGAAGTCTGACTTTCCCGTACCAAGCCAGAAGAGGTTGAGGTTCTTCTTCACCGTTGTCAGAGGTTGATAGGTGCCATTCTCGAAGTTGGTCTTGTATTCGTCACCGAAGATGGCAGGTGCAAAGGCACACACCCACTTGAACTTATCCGTATTTGCCAGTCCGCAAGCCATCGTCTGACGTCCACCCAGTGAGAAGCCTGCAATAGCTCGGTTCTGTGCATCAGCAAGCACATTGTAGTTCTTCTCCACGTAAGGCATGATATCTTTCAGCATCTCGTTTACAAACCCATCTGTAGCAACAACGTTCATGTCGGTCTGTTTACCCAGAATCTGCATCTCAGGACGAGGATTAGCATAAGGCATCACCACGATCATACGCTTAGCCTTACCCTGAGCAATGAGGTTATCCATAATCACATTCATGCGTCCAGCCTTGAACCAAGTCTCATAGGTGTCCGTCATGCCGTGAATGAGGTAGAGTACGGGCAGTTTCTCCTTGCCCTTTGGATCATACCCCGCAGGAGTATAGACGCACATAGGACGCTCATAGCCATAGGTGCTCGAGGTGTACCAACGGTAAGAGAGACTGCCGTGAGCTACTTCCTGGACATCCTGTACGGAAGGAGTCTTGCCACGAACATCCACGAGGTTCAGCTTGAAGTTCTCATTGGGGAAGATGTCCATGTTGTTGTTATCGTTGACCTGTGTGCCATCCACCACGAAGCAGTAGGGATAGATATCGGGACGTTCGGGAGTGACGGTGATGCTCCACACGCCATCCTCACTGCGCGTCATAGCCTTCTTCTCGCTGAACATCTGGCAGTCCAGCTCCACCTTCTGCGCATTCGCGTCACGCATGCGGAAGGTCACGCTGCC
>DCIS01000085.1:2584-4292 GCA_002317475.1 Prevotellaceae bacterium UBA1720
TAAGGGTCCTTACCCTCTTGGAAAAGCAGACGCAGAGACTTGTCAAGGAAATAACGAGCATTCATCCACGTATGACCAAACTTGTCGGTGGTAAATTCCTTACGGTTCTTGATGCCTTTCTGGTCCAGGAAATCCATATACTCCTTGGCATTTCCATAGAGGAAGTCGTCGGTACCAACACCCAGCCAGAAGAGGTGAATCTTCTTGTTCGTGTCCTGTGCATTGTCATAGACATTGGGCAGGGTTGTTGAGGTAAATGAACTATAGGAACAAAGCCAAGAGAACTTATCGAGGTTCGTCAGACCAATGGACAGGCCCTGGTTGCCACCACGTGAGAACCCACCGATGGCACGATGGTCGCGGTCTGCCAGAGTGCGGTAGTTAGCCTCAACGAAAGGCATAAGATCCTTGACCAGATCGCCACCGAAGAGGTCGCCACCCATACCCATACCAAAGCCAAAACCACCCTTGGGAGCGGGCAGCAGCTTCGAGGGATTGCCGTAGGGCAACACCACTATCATCTCCTTGGCAGCACCTTCGGCTATGAGGTTGTCCAGGATATGGTTGACGCGTCCCACCTTGAAGTACACCTCTTCGGTGTCGGTCGTTCCGCTGATGAGATACATCACGGGATATTTCTTCGTGGGGTTCTGGTAGTAGGTAGGTGGAGTATAGACGATGGCATTGGCTTGAATGCCAAGTGTTTTCGAGGGATAGGTTCGATATTCCACGCTACCATGAGGCACGTTCTTCACCTCGTGTATCAGACTATTGTCGGGAGAGTGCATCTCCAGCAGACTGTTCTTGAAACCCTCGTTAGGGAACCAATAAGGGTTGTTGGGATCCATTACCTGATTGCCATCCACCACGAAGCAGTAGGGATAGATGTCTCGCTGGGCAGGACCGAGGGTCAGCGACCAGATACCCCCTTCGCCCTTCTTCATTTCGTGACGACCGGCAAACTGTACATCCACCTCAACCTTCTTGGCATTGGCATTCTGATAGGTGAAGGTCACTGTGTTGTCAGCATTGACCACTGGGGCAGTAGCGCCTCGACGCATGCCACCCATTCCTCCGGGCTGAGCCTGCAATCCAAGGGTGAGGCACAGCGCACTAATGAAAACAGATAGTTTTTTCATGATTATATCTTTTGTTTATAGGTTACATAGACAAGGAAGTCTCCCTTACCTTCAACAACAAACGAGGTACCTACGCAGGCATTCAGCGTACCTTGCCACCAGGAAGTGAAATCAGAGAGAGGATAGCGCAATCCCTCGGCATGCAGACCTTGGGCACCAAAGTTGAAGATGCTTACCTGTGTCTCGGGAAGACAATCCATCCGAAAGTGGTCATGGGCAGGGATGAAGATGCCAAAATCGGTGTACATACGAACATCTAGACCCATGCGCATATAGTCCATGAGGAGTGACACATTGCCCAAGGTATGATCCTCGCGACGACCCGTGGCACCAAGATAGGCAATGCGCTTGGCACCATGCTCCATGGCATAGCGCGTAGATTTCGTCTGATCGTTGGTGTCCTGCTCGGGGATGCGACGAATGATATCCTTAAAGCGCTGGAAGAACTTCTCGGGTAGAGAGTCACCATCGCCCACGATGCGCCAAGGTGTACGTCCCTCGTTCAGAATAAAGCTCTCTGCCGCTCCATCGCAGCAGATAACATGCTCTGCCTCTTTCAGCATCTGCAA
>DCIS01000085.1:4447-5310 GCA_002317475.1 Prevotellaceae bacterium UBA1720
CTATTATTATAAAAGGTGATGCTAGCCTTTCCCTGAGCATCAAGCTTCAGGTTAGGGTTCCAGTAGAGGGTGCGGCGATAATCCTTCTGACCGTCAGGGAGGGGCTTGCGGCTATAGTCGGGATGGTAGAAATCCTGTGCCTGATCGCATCCCCACAGCACAACATAGCGGTCACGGTAGGTGGTTTGCTCGCATCCTCCCTCAAATTTGTGCAGATCTACCACCACATTGGGTTGGTCTGAACCTGCGTACAAGTCGCTGCCACTTTTGCGAGGTGCATAGTCCGTGTAGAGGTAAACCTTGTCAAGGGCTTTGAGGCGGTTGTAGCTGAGCTGTTCAGCCATCAGTTGGATGCTGTTGGGCATGAGGTTCCTCCCGTCCCATCGGCGCTCCATGTCATAGGCGCGAATCTGCCCCATATCGAGGAAAAGCAGGCGTGCCAAGGTGCTGCTGAAGGACATCGAGCCAGCAAAGTAACAGGTTGTCATGCCCGCATCCACGGTGCGGTTGAAGGCATCGTAGGCATCCAGTACCAGTGTGGGCTTGGAGAGGTCCAGCTTGCGCAGGATGCGTCGCTTGGCCTTGACCTTCACCTCCTTCAGGTGCGTCACATTGTCAATGCGTTTCTTCTCGCCTGTATCCTCGTCCTGGGTCTGGACGAACTGTGTCTGGTAGAAACTGTAGGGTTCCACGAAATTGGGATAGCACTGATGCACACGCACACTGTATTTAGGCTCTTCCTCTGCATCGGGGAGCACCCATTGGAAGGTTGCCGTCTTCAACTTGCGCTTCCTTGTCTTGTTCTGTTCGGCTGCCTTGGCATTCTCGGGTGTGGAGGCAGCAAGAAACATATAGCAGTAGCC
>DCIS01000085.1:5383-5949 GCA_002317475.1 Prevotellaceae bacterium UBA1720
GCGGGGAAACGGGGTTGCACAAACTCGGCATGCAGACTTGACTCCACCCCAGGCTCCTTCAAAGACTCACTGTCGTAGGTCTGGATGGGGCGGTCAATGGGGTGTGGCATCTCCTCATCCCCAAATTCTGGTGGAGGTTTTCTGTAGAAATCCTGTATATACCAACGGGGGGTGCTCATGATATCATAAACGGGCATGACATGCAAGGGATAGATGGCCCCACCATCACCACAGACGGGCAAGGGACCTAACAATCCACGCTTGAAGTTACCCCTTAGGATTAGGGTCTCGGAAATCGGTTCTTCCATGCCCAGGTAGAAGTAATCCTCATCGTCCAGTGAGGAGAATTTGTTCACCTCACCTCGGATAACCTGCGACTTGGTTTCGTAGGGTTCGGCCAACTGGGTGATCTCCTCACCAAAGCGCCTCCATCCCTGCACCATCAGCAGGAGATCCAGGTGACGGCGATGCAGACTGTCATCCGCCTCGAAATAATAGAGGGGATCCTCCACAAAACCCTTGACATGGCTCGACAGCAGCATCTCGGTCATGATATTGCCATTGTC
>DCIS01000085.1:6060-6787 GCA_002317475.1 Prevotellaceae bacterium UBA1720
CCCTCAATCTGCAAGGGTGCTTCCTGCAAGGCAGGCTTGCTGACAAATACCAATCGGTCTGCCAGCACGCGTTTGCCTCGCTTGAGTGAAAGTTGAGCCACACCAGCAGGCAGAGATGCCAAGGGAACGGAAAGCGAAGTGCCGTTGTAGGACAGGGTGATAGGTTTTTGTCCGCAGGTAATGACAGAGAGGGAGATAGAATCAGAAGGAATGCCATGTAACTGTATGTTTGCCAGGATGTTCTGTTCGTCCTGTTCCACAGTCATGACGGCACCTTGAGTGGCTATCTCGGGCATCTTGATGCGCGTGGCCAGACCCTCCTCGCTCACGAATACGGCAGTATATTTCTTGTCGGGCTGTAAGGTCATCTCCAACAGCCCTCGTCCACGATTCTCAGTACGGGCCATGTAGAGTGTGTCGCCCTGTCCGCCTAGTATGGCCACTTTCCCCTCCAGATGCCGCCCCCAATCATCATTGACCTCAAAGGCGATGCGTTGAGGTAGTCCGGCTACCAGTTGTCCACCCTCGGGGTACCATCCCACTTGAGGCTTGTCACTGTGCTTCTCCTCGCCGAAGTCACGTCGCAAGGGTTTTGTGGTGGTCATGTCGCGGAAATAATCACCAGCCACCTGGGGCTTGTCATAAACGGGGAAGACACGGCTGTACAGTTTATCATAGTCCACAAAGAACTCCTTGGCATATTCGGGTTTAAGGAACCACTTGTCCA
>DCIS01000085.1:6893-7630 GCA_002317475.1 Prevotellaceae bacterium UBA1720
AGGAAGAACGTTCCGTCAGCTTGTCCGTTCTTCAGTCGCAGCATCTCGCGCTCCACCAGATAACCGTCCTGATTCAGCAGTTCCACATAGAGTATGCCGCTCAGGTTCGTGGGTCGACCCGTGTCGCTTCGTTGCACATACGCCTTGTAGTACAGCGTGTCGCCCAGAAAGTAGCAGGTATTGTCCATATGTAGGTACACCATCTCCTGTGGCAACTCCTGAGCCAGTGTCCCCAAACAGTTCACCAGGAGCATCACAAGTACAAATAATGTTGTGCAATATCTTGTTAACATGGTATCATTTTGCTTCTGCTTACAAAATTACAAAAATAATGTCAGTTTCCCTGATTTTTCACAGAAAAACTGACAAAACTTGTGCTTTCATCAATCTTATGCATTCTTTATCTTCTTTTTCCACTCGAAATAGCCGAAGATGGCGATGATGGTGTAGAGGCCGTAGAGGCCAGCGTAGAAATACACCTCCTTGTAGATGTAAAGGCCGCAACAAACGGCATCCACGGCTATCCAGGTCCACCATTGTTCCAACCACTTACGAGCCAACATCCACATACCCACGATGCTGAGGGCAGTGGTGAAACTGTCCCACCAGGGCACCGTGCTGTCGGTATAGTTGACCAACACACACCCTATCAGGACAAAGCACACGGCGAAGGTCAGCGCAAGGGGAACAATCATACGTGAAGGCGTCTTCGTGATGGGCAGTTCCTCCTGATGTTG
>DCIS01000085.1:7702-10289 GCA_002317475.1 Prevotellaceae bacterium UBA1720
AGATAATAGATATTGATGCCGAAGTCGGCATAGAGACCTGCATTCCAGTACACGAAAAGGCTGATAGCAGGCATAATGATACCTGCTATCCACACCTTCCAGTCGGCACGGTACTCGTAGTAGAGGTAGAACACCCCCACTATGGTACCGAGTATCTCAAGAAACAGATCTAAACTCATCAGAATCTGAGTGTTACATGTCCCATCAGGGTAAAGCCTGCAGCGGGCACATAACCTATCTCAGTGTAGCGATTGGCATTGGCGTTTCCGCCACTGGGATAGAGGGCACTGTACACCCATCCTGCATTAGCGTAGTGTGCGTTAAAGATGTTGTTCAGGTCCAGACCGAAGATAGTCTCCTTCAGACCCTTCTCGCAGCACCTCAGCGTGTATGACAGGGTGATGTCCGTACGAGTGTAGGCATCCAGCGAGCGCTGCTTGCACTCGGTGTTATCCAGGTACTGACGACCCACATAACCTGTGTGCCAGGTAGCCTTGAATCCACGGTACATGAAGTCTGCAAAACCGTTCAGCACTACGCTGGGTGAGAAGGCCAGGGTACTGTTGTCATAGTGGAAAGTCTCCACGCCATCGCCGTCGTATGCCACACCATTAGCATCTGTATTACCTTCCCAGTCATCCCAGTTCTCTACCACTTCGTCAAAGTCCTTTACCTTATTCTGGCTCAGTGCCGCATTAGCCTCCAAGTTCAGCCAGTTGAAGGGACGAACACCTGCAGTTATCTCCACACCCATGCGGTAGCTATCCTTGATGTTGGTGGTCAGGTTCTCACCAATATCACTCTTCAGACCAGTCTGTACAAACTGATCCTTGTAGTCCATATAGTAGAGGTTAGCACCAGCATGCCAGTTGCTGCCACGATAGGTGTAACCTGCCTCGAAGTCATTCACGCGCTCTGCCTTGGGAGCAGGATAACTACCGTTGTCAGTGAAGTTATTGCGCTCTGGTTCGCGGTTGCTCATAGCCCATGAAGCGTATGCCTGATGACCATCCTTATGGTAACTTACACCAGCCTTTGGATTGAAGAAATTGTAATCCTTTTTGATATACAGACGCTGGTTGCTGTAGCTACCATCAGCATTGGCATAGAACTTATCGTTGATGCCATTGGTGAAATAGTTGACATAGCGATACTGCAGGTCGCCGAAGAGGTCGAAGTTGCTGGTCAGGTGATAGGTAGCCTTCAGGTAGGCACTCATGTCGCTCTTCTTAGCATCACTGTCATAGTAGACGTAACGTCCGTTCTGCATGTAGGCTGCCCTCAGTTCCTCGTTCTTGATATAGGTGAGACGGCCGAAATGGTTGCCCTGGAACTGCTGTGTCGAGAGTCCTGTGATCACGTCCCACTTCTCACCCTTGTAGTTGGTGTTCCACACAAAACCGTATGCATGCTGCTCCAGACCCTTCTGACGCACAAAGTCAGTCTTTTTCAGCTTACTTCCATCGCTCAGGGTATAGTTGGGCAGACCGAACTTCGACAGTTTGTTGTTGCTGCGGAACTCGTCATAGTAGCCATAGCCATAGGTGTAGTGCAGGGCTGCACTGGTGCTCCACTGGTCATCAATCTGCCATGCCAGTGACAGGATGTTGTGATCCTGGTGGAAGTTATCGGTGGTACGTGCCCACTTGGTGCCGTCAGCCATCTCATAGCGACTGAAGCCTTTCGAGGGGTCAGCACCGTCGTTCATGTACTCGTACAGCGAGTTGAACTTGCCCATGCCGGCATTGTAGATGTCCTTGAAGCCAAAGATGCCGGTACCCATGCCACCGTAGTTCCAGTCCATTAGGTCGCCGGTGTCGATGCCGTTCCAGGCCTGACCGGTATGCTCGTAGTTGCCGATATTCTTATAGCTCAGCACAAGGTTACGGTCATTGTTCATCCAGGTCAGTCCGCCATAGAAACTTCCCGAATTGCCGTCTGTGCCATGTACATAGCCATCAGTGCCCGTATGGTGATAGGCACCATCGACAGCCAGGTGGTTCCACAACAGACCCGTTGAGAATGAGCCACCTACGTTATAGGTGTTGTACGAGCCGTAGTTGGCACTGAGTTCCAGTGAGGGAGTGAGCGAGGCAGCCTTAGTGTTCAGGGCCAGCGTTCCGCCGAAGGCACCGTCACCATTGGTACTCGTTCCCACACCGCGCTGAATCTGTGCGCTACCCATCAATGAGGCGTAGCTGTTCATGTTTGCCCAGAAGACGCATTGGTCCTCGGGTGAATTCAGGGGCACACCGTCCACTGTCACATTGATACGACTGTCAGCAGCACCACGGATGCGCATGTAGGCAGTTCCAGTGCCCAGACCGTTGTCGCTCCATGCCAGCACGCCGGGTGTTCGGCTGAACAGCATGGGCAATTCCTGTCCTGTACGGCCAAACTCCTCCAAGGTGGTCTTGTTCACATTGGTTACGGCAAAGGGGGCGTACTTCTGTGCACGCACACCACTTACCACCAGTTCCTGCATCTCTTTTACCTTTGTTGTGTCCTGCTTTACGTTCGACTGGGCACAAACCATACCTGCCACACTCATTGCGAGTGCAGCCATAGCAAACTTTTTCTTCATTTT
>DCIS01000157.1:0-10467 GCA_002317475.1 Prevotellaceae bacterium UBA1720
ATACGTAATGACGAGGTGGTCTATGTTCCCTTTGCCAGTGCTGTGAAGAGTGACAAGCCTATCAAGAAGGAACTGATTGACGTTCTCGACACCCTGAGCATATAATACTTGCTTACTCGCGTCTCGCAATGCGTTGATACAATTATCACGTTGAGACACCGTACAAACACCGTACAAACACCGTATAAACACCGTACGAATACGTAGGCTATACGTAGGCTGTACGGTGTTTGTACGTAGGAAGTGGGTAACAAATGACATAAAAGAACAGGAATTCGTGTTTATTTGTTGTTGACATAGACAGATGTCTGACAAGATGTCATGTGGTGCTTGATTTAGGTCAATAACGACCCGTTTTTATGCTAAAAAACATGTTTTTTGCTTGTTTTGTTTTGAAAAGGCACTACCTTTGCATCAAAATAACACAGAAACCTCGAACACGAGGCACTCAGAATTTACACAATGACCCCAGGCGTGGGGCACTCAGAATTAAAGGTGGGCTCTATAAATTCGATTTGTTAGATTTTGGGTTTATTTTCGAGATCAAGGTGTTAGGGATTGATGGCGTGATGCGGGCATCACAACTGAATGAACTGACAGCTTGAACCGGAAAGAAACCCAAAAGATGACGAAACGATAGCCCATAAAATTAACATTCTATCGGTGGGAATTTATAGAACCCACCTTACAACACAAACACAAAACAAAACACAAACAATGCAATACCCGGATTCAATAGGTATTAGCTTAAGGTAAAAAGATTGAAATTATGAAAAAGATGTTGATCATGGCAAGCGCCATCATGATGGCTGCTGCCACTAATGCACAGCGAGTTGAGACCGAGTCATTCAACAAAGTCCTGGTAAATGTACCTGCACGCGTTCGTGTGGTTCCAGGGGATTCCTATAGCGTAAACATCGCTACAACGGACAGTATACTGGCCAAGTCACTACGTGTGGATGTCAAGGATGGCATACTGAGCATCAATCCTGATCTCAAGAATGGTCAGTCAGAATCAGAGAGCACTCTGCGTCTGATAATCGTGACTCCCATAGAGCCCGAGGTAGAGGTAGGCCGTGACTGTCTGGCAAAGAACATCTGCAACACCTATCCAAGCGATAAAAAGGATATGGCTGCAGGTAAGTAAGAACTGTTATAAGTTAATAAATGTTTTCTCACTCTTGGAGTGGGGAAAGGTGATAGTTTGGGAGAGAACCATTTCGGTACTCTCCCTTTCTATTTTTATGACAGTTCATTCTAAATCCTTTCATATTTTTATTATATTCCTATCAAATTTGAAACATTTACAGGGGAAATGCCACTTTTTTATAAAAATAGGTTAAAAAAACTTTCGCTAATTAGAAAAAATAATTAATTTTGTGATGAATATGTATAATCCCCCCTTCTGAAGCAAGACTCTGTTTATGAGACTTATCCTGTCTTTTCTGCTGATGGTCGTTCACTCTACTTCTGTGCTGCCCGTGCCCTTCCCGAGGGAGGTCTGCAACTCGATTCTATCCGATATAACCTCTGTCGTATAGATTTCGATCCCGCTACAGGTAACTTCGGCAACCGCATTGATACCATCGTGAATGCCGAATCTCAGCATAAGTCCGTCTCTTTCCCCCGTCCTTCGTATGACGGACGTTTCCTTTGCTACACGCTTTCTGACTATGGTCAGTTCAGCATCTGGCATCACGAGGCCGATCTCTATCTACTTGATCTTTCCACGGGGAAGAGTCAACCCATGGCAGAGGCAAACTCTGATGATACAGAGTCGTTTCACAATTGGAGCACGAATTCACGTTGGATGGTAATCAGTTCACGTCGTGACGATGGTCTCTTTACCCGTCCCTATTTCTGCCATGTTGATGAAGAGGGGCACGTTGGAAAGGCTTTCATGTTGCCACAGCGAAATCCACGTCGTTTCTATCGCGAACGTTTCCTTTCTTTCAATGTGCCTGATTTCATCATTGGTCCTACTCATTTCGATGGCAATAAGGCCAGTCGTATCATCAACGATGAATCTCGCACGAACTTTGGAGTGCGCAAATAACCCACGAAATCATCCTTGCTCTTGCTGTCAGGAAAGTAATTCGCGCAGGAATGATGGAGTATATCCCACATCGCTTTTTGCAACCTCTTCGGGTGTACCGCATGAAAGGAGTTTGCCACCACCTCTACCACCTTCCGGTCCCATGTCGATGATATAATCGGCAGACTTGATGACGTCCAGGTTGTGCTCGATGACCAATACCGTGTTGCCTTTTTCAACCAGACGGTTCAGAACGCTGAGCAGTTGGCGTATGTCATCGAAATGCAGACCTGTGGTGGGTTCATCTAATATATATAAGGTGTTTCCTGTGTCCTTCTTGGCCAGTTCAGTAGCCAATTTGACGCGCTGGCTCTCACCGCCAGACAGGGTCGTGCTGGGTTGACCCAGTTTGATGTATCCCAGACCCACATCCTGCAGCACCTTGATTTTGGTAAGGATATGAGGTTGGTTCTCGAAGAATTCACAGGCTTGATTGATGGTCATGTCCAGCACATCTGCGATGCTCTTGCCACGGAAACGTACCTCCAGTGTCTCACGGTTGTATCGTTTGCCCTGACAGTCTTCACAGGGTACGTAGACGTCAGGAAGGAAGTTCATCTCGATGGTCTTGTATCCGTTGCCTGTGCAAGTCTCGCAGCGACCTCCCTTGACATTGAAGGAGAAGCGTCCCGGCTTATATCCACGAATCTTTGCTTCGGGCAATTGTACAAACAGATTACGGATATCGTTGAAGACCCCTGTGTAGGTTGCAGGGTTGGATCGTGGGGTACGTCCCAATGGACTCTGGTCTACGTCTACTACCTTGTCTATATGCTCAATTCCTTCTACGGTCTCGTAGGGTAGGGGGTCACGTAGTGAACGATAGAAATGCTGACTGAGGATGGGATGCAAGGTGTCATTGATCAGCGTACTCTTGCCGCTACCACTGACACCTGTGACGCAGATAAAGGTTCCCAGGGGGAAGGTGGCGTCAATATGCTGTAGGTTGTTACCTGTGCATCCTCGTAGGGTGATGGTCTTCCCGTTGCCTTTGCGGCGCTCTGTGGGGATGATAATCTGCTCTTTGCCATTGAGGAAACGGCTGGTGAGCGTGTCCTGTTTGAGCATATCCTTATACGTACCCTGGAAGACGACCTCTCCGCCCAGACGACCTGCGCGTGGTCCCATATCTACGATGTAGTCAGCATGTTCCATCATCTCCTGGTCGTGCTCGACGACGATAACGGTGTTGCCTAGGTCTCGCAAGGATTTGAGGGAACGGATAAGGCGACGATTGTCGCGCTGATGCAAACCGATACTGGGTTCGTCCAAAATGTACAACACATTGACTAACTGGCTGCCAATCTGGGTAGCCAGACGAATACGTTGACTCTCACCACCCGAGAGACTGACGGATGAACGTCCTAAGGAAAGATATTCAAGACCAACGTCCAGGAGGAAATGCAGGCGGGTGCAGATCTCCTTGATAATCTCTGGTGCAATCTTGCGCTGATGATCATTGAGTTTGTCATCCAGATGTTTCATCCAGGTATATAACTCGTTGAGGTCCATCTGAGCCAGTTCAGCAATGTTCTTACCGCCAATGCGGAAATGGAGGGCCTCACGGCGCAGACGCTGTCCATGGCACTCGGGGCAAGGGGCCGTGCGACTGAACTGCTCCACCCATCTCTGCGCCGTAGCACTCTGCTCGTCTTCCTTGACATTCCGTATGTATTTGACCAAACCTTCGTATGTCACAAAGTAATCGCTGGAAGTCTTGACTGCCTCGGCTGGAATGCGAAGGCGATCGTTGCAGCCGTAGAGTATCTCGTCAATGGCTTCGTCTGGCAGGTCAGATACAGGGGTGTCCAGTGTTGCCCCGTCGTAGCGTAATAACAGCGCCTCTATCTGATGGAAAATAAGACCAGTGGATTTGTATTTGCCCAAAGGCGCCAGGGCACCTTGACGAACGGAGAGCGTACGGTCTGGGATGACCTTGCCTACGTCAGCCAGCGAAACATAGCCCAAACCATGGCAACGAGGACAAGCACCTTGGGGGGAGTTGAACGAGAAGTCGTGTGGGGCAGGATCATGGTAGGATACACCGCTGGTGGGGCACATCAGGTGCTTGCTATAATGTCGTATCTCGTTGGCGTTGACATCATAGACCAGCATCTCGCCGTCACCCTGTTTCAGAGCATTGGCTACACTGCCTGTCAGGCGCTTGTCGTCCTTGTCCTGAATGATCAGGCGGTCCACCACCACTTCTATGCTGTGGTTTTTGTAGCGGTCCAACTTCATGCCAGAGTATATCTCGCAGATGTCGCCGTCTACGCGCACATAAAGGAATCCCTTGCGCTGAATGGTCTCGAACAGTTCCCGATAGTGACCTTTACGGTTTTTTACCAAAGGAGAGAGCAGGTATACCTTGCGACCTTCATAGTCTTGAAGGAGAAGGTTGATAATCTGCTCCTCGGTGTATTTCACCATCTTCTCGCCTGAGACGTAACTGAAGGCTTCGCCTGCACGAGCATAGAGCAAGCGTAGGAAATCATAGATCTCAGTAGTGGTGCCGACAGTAGAGCGGGGATTCTTGTTGGTGGTCTTCTGCTCGATGCTGATAACGGGGGAAAGTCCGGTAATCTTGTCTACGTCAGGGCGTTCCATATTGCCCAGGAAGTTCCGGGCGTATGCCGAGAAGGTCTCGATGTAGCGACGCTGACCCTCTGCGAAAATTGTGTCAAAAGCCAGACTGGACTTGCCGCTGCCGGAGAGGCCCGTGATGACGGTAAGGCTCTGGCGGGGAATCTCTACATCTACATTCTTTAGATTGTGGACACGAGCACCCAATATAGAGAGGGTTTCTGCCTCAGAAACTATAGGATGGTCATTTTCGCATTGACCTTTTCCTTTTGCCATTCTACTCATCTTTTCCTCCTCCTGTCTTTGATGAGTTGTCATAGCCAGTGAGCACATTCACCGCCTTGCGAATACTGTATTTCCTGCCATCTGCCCCTTTAGCTGTGACAACCAGATAATACACGCCGTCGTTTACGGTGTGTCCGTTGTGCTTGCCATCCCATTCTCCGTCGGGACTATCCCATGAATAGAGGCGTTGTCCCCAGCGATTGAAGATGGAGGCCTTGAAGGAAACGATACTCTGATAGCCATCCTTGGCCTTGAAAACATCATTGTAGCCATCGCCATTGGGCGAGAAGGCATTAGGGAACTCCAGCTTTGATTCGCAGATGCTGACCATAATGGGATTTTCCTCCCCTTCTTCAGGAACGGTTATCGTATCATTGCCCAGAATGAAGGTGGCATAGAGCTGGACGGAGAAACTGCCACTTTGGGTAAAAGTGTAGTCCAGGTTCTCGTCGAAGCGATGCACGACGACTTCGGAGGAGGTCTGCGTCATGTGGGTGATGACCCATTCGTAGCGGGCTGAATATTCGCCCACATTTTGGGGATTGGCAAGAAAATGGGCTGTCAGCGGTGCACTCTGTGCAGAGGATGCATCATCTATCTCCTCACCTTCCACGGTAATGTATGTGGCAGAGGGATCAACCGAGGGGTATTCTACCTGAGCCCAAGCTATACTCTGAAAAATAAAAACAGAGAGAAGCAGTATGAATAGTTTCTTCATCTTCAGTAGGGATTATTTATGCAAAAATAGCAAATAAAGTTCATACTATAAACAATTCTTGGATAATATTTGGGCTAATGCCCACTTATTTGTACCTTTGTACCATACAATCGCATAGATATGATACAGATTTTTCGCAAATGGATGCTTTTCTCAGTCATGGTTCTTGTGTCGATTCTGGCGCAAGCGCAGAAGAGTACCAAATACCATACGGTCGAGGAGGGGCAGACGATTTATTCCATAGCTCGTCTCTATAATGTCTCGCCAAGTGAACTCCAGAAACTTAATCCCGGGGCAGGAGATCTGATACGCGTTGGAGACAAACTGCGGATTCCTGATAACGCTAAGGCCCAACCCGTAGTGAAGGGCCCCGGTGCTCAGTTCGTTGGCGGAACGACAACTGCCAGCCAGCCCAAGGAGAGCAAGTGCAAGGAGATGTATCAGATCAAGAAGAAGGACAATCTGTATCGCATTGCTCTGGAGTACAATCTGACTATCGAAGAAATCGTTGCCGTGAATCCCGGCCTGACCGTCGAGAGCAAACTGAAGAAGGGTGATTGGTTGTGCATACCCTATTCAAAGGCCGAGCTTAAGGCTGAGGCCGACAGGCAAGCAGCGGCACGAGCAGCGGCAGAGGCAGCTGCAAAAAAGTCCAGCAAGAACCACCTGAACATGGCAGTTGTTCTTCCCTTTAAGGAAAATTCTGAAAGGGGCGGCAAGATGGTGGAATTCTACCAGGGTCTCTTGATGGCTGTGGATAGCGTGCGCAAAAAAGGTGTCTCTGTAGATGTCTATGCCTATCATAGTGGAAACAGTGTGGCTGATATCAATGACATTCTGGGGCATAAGGAAATGAAACAGATGGATGTGGTGTTTGGTCCTTTGGATGGTGTTCAGGCAAACATCCTCAATAACTTCTGTCAACAGAATAAGGTACGTCTGGTCATGCCGTTTGCAACGACAGGTTCCTATGCTGGCAATAATCCCTATGCCTTTGTGGCATCCTTGTCGACAGATATTGCAAATAAGCAAGGAGCGGCATTTGTAAGTCAGAAGTTCAAGGGATATAATATGGTATATCTCAATGTGGGTTCGGGTGACAGCAGAGGCAGTTCTTTTATAAGACAGCTGACGCAACAACTCGAATACAAGGGCGAGTCGCCTAGTAGGCTGGATATCAATGCTGATGATCTGGGTTTTGTGTCTGCCTTCAGTTTGGCCAAGAACAATCTGGTGGTGCTCAACAGTAGTTCGCAGAATGCTCTGAAGAAGGCTATTGCGGCTTTGAAGACTTTCATGGGCAATCATCCAGACTATAAGATCTCCCTCTTGGGATATCCGGAGTGGACCAGTTTTCAAGGGAATATCTTAAAGGATTTCTATGCCTTGGATACTTATGCATTTACCACATTCTATCGCAATCCCAGCGATGCCAGAACTCAGCATTTTGAGACTCGCTTCAAGGCAAATTTTGGCAATGAACTCATCAAGACCTTGCCCCGCTATGGTATGATGGGACTGGATATGGGTTATTTCTTCCTGAATGGTTTGTCAAAACTCGGTGACTATTTCGAGGAACGAATGCAGACACTTTCATATGCCCCCCTCCAGAATAAGTATTCATTTGTGCAGGAAGCAGCAGAAATGCCCTATCTGAATACCGCTATCCAGATGGTACATTATCACCCCAATGGCAGAATTGAGGTACTGAACAAGTAAGCAAACCGACATGAAGCAGAAGGTAGGTTCAATGAAGGCAATACGCCATATTGGGGTGGCAGCTCTGCTCCTCTTTTCTTCGTCTCTCCACGCACAGGTAGGCGAGATTCGTAATGAATTCGCTTTTGGTGTAAATGGTGGCATGGACTTTAATAAAATGTATTTTAGTCCTACCATCAAGCAGAGTTTTCATCCGGGAAAGACCTTTGGTGTCACTTTCCGGTACACCTGCGAGAAGTACTTCAATAGTTACTGCTCTTTACAAACTGAGATCAACTATGCCGAACTGGGTTGGAAGGAACTGATAGAAACCAGTACAGATACCTACCAGCGTGATGTGAACTACGTTCAGATTCCTTTTCTTGCCCGTTTGGCATGGGGAAAGGAGCGTAGGGGTGCTATGGGATTTCTTATTCTGGGTCCGCAGGTGGCTTTCTACCTGAGTGACAACGATAAGCGTGGAACCAGTGATGGCAGTGAGGGATGGACGGAGCAAACGCTAAATAGTCGTCCTAACCATGTCAATCAACAGTATGATCTCGCGGTCAAGAAGAAATTTGAATATGGACTGACGGGTGGAGCAGGACTGGAACTTAACACCGGTATAGGTCATTTCTTGCTCGAGGGCCGATATTACTATGGATTGTCTGACATTTTCGGAAACAGCAAGAAGGATGTCTTCGGAAAATCCTCGCATGGAGCCATCATTGGCAAGGTGTCCTACTTGTTTGATATCTTCAAGAAATAAGAGGTAGGGAAGGCGAGTAGAATTAACAAAAGCATAAAAAACAAACAAGGGCAGGGTGTTTATCCTGTCCTTGTCTTTTTATGTTTTCTGCGGATGCAGACTTCTCTCAGTACTTAACGTAATCGATCAAGCGATTTGACCAGGTTTTCATCTTTACGAACTGCACGGAATGCCAGATAGTCGAGGACTAAGCTGACAAAGGGCAATGCGGCAAAGACCGTAGGACGAACCGAATAGCCCGTTTCTTGGCACAAACGCCACACGAAGGTGCCACATACGAGGTAGTAGCCTATCATTACGAAGATGCAGAACAGCAAGGTGCGCATCTGCAGGTGACGTCTTTTGTAGATGAATATATTTAATAAGGTAAATGTGGCCGCAAATGCGAGCAACACGAAATGAGCCACCCAAGGGGTCAACTGGTGCTTGATGTCGCCTGTGGCAGGATCAACTACGCTCAACCATAGGTTGTATAGGTCTGCAGGGGGGAGCACTTCACTTGTGAAGCGTGCAATGGGGCTTGCCAGGCAAACCACACATGCCACCACACTGAGCAGCATATACAAACTTTGAATTCGCTGTATCATGGAGTGGATAAATGGTGAAGCAATTAATCCAGCAAGTCGTTTTCGTGGTTGGGGTTGCGGAAGTACACTTTACCCTCAACAAACTCCTGGGTAGCAATCAGTGTAGGCTTAGGCATCTTCTCGTAGAAACGGCTGATCTCAATCTGCTCACGGTTCTCAAATACCTCGTCCAGATTGTCGGTGTTTGACGCAAACTCCTGGAGCTTCTTGCTCAACTCGTTCTTGATGTCAACAGAGATCTGGTTAGCACGCTTGCCGATGATGGCCACACTCTCATAGATGTTGCCAGTCTGGTCGCACAGGTTCATAATGTCACGGGTAACGGTGTTACTGGGTGCTGTACTCTTCTTGTAGTCCATATTGTTTATTTTGTTTTGTTTTCTATTTAATCCTTTTCTTCAAGGTCCAATTTCTTCTTCTTCACGATGTGCTCGGCATCCTTCAGCATATTCTTTGCCTCGCTGGTGTATTGCGACTCAGGATAGTCGTTGGTGAATGCGTAGTACTCGTCGATGGCGTCACGGAAACGTTCAACACGCTTCTCGGGAATACTCTCCTTGGCCAACTGGTACTTGCTGCGAAGTATCAGGATTGCCAGTTTCTCGCGTTGCTCAGGTGATGCGAAGGGGTACTCCTTCAGTGCATTCTGGGCTGTTACGACGCAGGCCTCATAGTTACTGCCGCCATAGGCACAATTCATCATGTAGGTACCCAGGTCATAGTAGAGCTTTGCTGCAAGATATTCCTTTTCTACTAACTTGTCCTGCATCTCCATTACCATCTGTTGGGCACGGGGCTTCAGGTTAGACTCGGGATAGTAATCCATGAAATTCTGAAATTCGCGTATAGCTTCCATGGTTCCTGTCTGGTCGAGACGTGGTTCGGGGGTCATCATGTACAGAGAATAGGCGCTATAGTAGCGAGCCTGCTGTGCGTAGATGCCCTTGGAGTAGGTCTGGTAGTATTTCTTGAAATAAGTAGAGGCGATGTCATAGTTGCGATTGCAGAACTCGCTTTGGGCCAGCATGTAGAGGGACTCCTCTCCGTTGCCCGAGTTCTTCATGATTGCGAGCACGTCTCCAAGCAAAGCAGATGCCTGGGTGTATTTGCCCTCAACGAAACTGGCCTTTGCCACTTCATAGCGGTAATCGTAATCGGTACTCTTCTGTACAGCGGTGTACTCATTGCAAGAACTGAGTACGGTTATAACCAAACTGAGAAGTATGAGGATTTTTTTCATTATTCTTTTCTTTGTTCAAACACGAAACGGCCTAGTTGCAACAAGGCATATTGCGCATTTGGGTTGCAAAGTTACTGCTTTTATGTGAGACGAACAACTAATTAACATTTTTTTTGCTCGTCCGCGCGATTATATAGGTAGAAACTTGTTGCTCAAACCATTCCTTTTTGTTAATTTTGCAGTTCGTTTTAATCTCTTAACAAAATTGAAGCAGTTTGAATTAACATCCGCATATTTGCCTACGGGTGATCAACCCGAAGCCATTGAGCAACTGTCCCAAGGACTGGAGGATGGTACTCCAGCGCAGGTGTTGCTGGGCGTAACGGGTAGTGGAAAGACCTTTACCATTGCTAATGTCATTGCACGTGCCAATCGGCCTACGCTTATCCTGTCTCATAACAAGACTCTGGCCGCCCAGCTCTATGGTGAGATGAAGGCCTTCTTCCCCAACAATGCAGTAGAGTATTATGTATCCTACTATGATTACTATCA
>DCIS01000157.1:10474-15005 GCA_002317475.1 Prevotellaceae bacterium UBA1720
CCTGAGGCTTACATTCCCAGCACAGATACGTATATCGAGAAGGACTTGGCCATCAACAGCGAGATTGACAAACTTCGTCTGGCAGCAACAAGCGCATTGTTGTCTGGACGCCGTGATGTTGTGGTGGTCAGCTCCGTCAGTTGCATTTACGGTATGGGCAACCCATCAGCCTTCTACGATAATGTGATTGATCTGAAGGTGGGGCAGTGTATCGACCGTAACGTGTTGCTGCGCAAGTTGTTGGACTCTCTCTATGTGCGCAATGATATTAGTTTGGAGCGTGGACAGGTCAGGGTTAAGGGAGATACTGTGGATGTGGCGTTGGCCTACTCGGACAATATCTTGCGCATCACTTTCTGGGATGACGAAATTGAGTCGCTCGAGGAGGTGGATTCGGTGTCAATGATGCGTCTTGGCAGTTTCTCGGAGTATCGCGTTTATCCCGCCAATCTTTTCTTGACGACAAAGGAAACGCAAGAGGCTGCAATCCGAAAGATCGAAGATGATTTGGTTAAGCAGGTGGAATACTTCGAGGAGATTGGTAAGTATATGGAAGCCAAGCGCTTACAAGAGCGTGTTACCTACGATATTGAGATGATTCGTGAGTTGGGACATTGCTCTGGAATTGAGAACTATAGTCGCTATTTTGATGGTCGTGAGCCAGGTACTCGTCCATACTGTCTGCTTGATTTCTTTCCCAAGGATTTTCTTTTGGTGATTGATGAGAGTCACGTCAGCGTACCGCAGATTGGTGCTATGTTCGGAGGTGACCAGGCGCGTAAGAAGAATCTGGTGGAGTACGGTTTCCGCCTGCCTGCTGCCAAGGACAATCGTCCTCTGCGCTTTGAGGAGTTCCATGAGATGGTAAACCAGACCATCTATGTCAGTGCCACCCCTGCTGATTATGAGCTGAATGAGAGTGAGGGCGTGATTGTGGAACAGGTGATTCGTCCTACAGGTTTGCTGGATCCTGTCATTGAAGTTCGTCCGTCTGAAAACCAGGTTGATGACCTGATGGAGGAAATACTGCAGCGCATTGAGCGTGATGAGCGTACTTTGGTAACTACGTTGACCAAGCGCATGGCAGAGGAGTTGACGGACTATCTTGTGCGCCACGATATTCGGACTCAATACATACATTCAGACGTGGACACGCTGGAGCGTGTAAAGATCATGGAAGGTCTGCGTGGGGGAGAGTTTGATGTATTGGTGGGTGTCAATCTGCTCCGTGAAGGTCTGGATCTTCCCGAGGTCAGCCTGGTGGCTATCCTTGATGCCGATAAAGAGGGTTTTCTGCGTAGTCATCGTTCTCTGACTCAGACCGTTGGACGTGCTGCCCGCAATATCAATGGCAAGGCTATCATGTATGCTGACAATATAACATATAGCATGCAGAAAACCATTGACGAGACCAATCGCAGGCGTGAAAAGCAGTTGCGCTACAACGAGGAGCATGGCATCACACCACAAGCTATACGCAAGGCACATAATATGTCTGGTTTGTCACAGCTTAGCCAACAGAATGATCAGCGTGCTTACATCGAACCTGTCATACCCACATTGCATGTGGCAGAAGAAGAGGCTACGTTGCAGCGTTCACCCGACGAGACCCGCAAGCTAATAGAAAAACTGCGCAAACAGATGCAGGAGGCTGCCAAAAAGATGGAATTTATCGAGGCTGCCCAGTTGCGTGATCGTATGCTTGCTTTGATGGCTGAACTGGAGGAAACTGAAAAAAATAGGTAGTTGTGGGAATAGTGTGAAAAAGAAATGCTCTATTTGATGATATTAACATGAATGGCAACAATAGCAACAACATATGAAAGTTGTTTTCGTTGTTGCTATTCATGTTAAATAAAACCTTCACACGAAAGCCATAAGAACCAAAAAATAATAAGTATGAAAACGGGCAAACCTTTCACCTTGCCATATAACTTGCTGAAAAATAGTGTATTGTGACCGGTGAAGGGTTGGTGAAGGGTTTCCAAACCCTTCACCAACCCTTCACCCTGTTGTAAGATATTGATTGTCTGTGCGTTAAATGCTAAAAATCCGCCATAGTGAAGGGTTGGCTGAAAAAATAACTTTAAAAAATGTCGTATAGGCCAAAAACTTGATCAGCATTGTTTGTCCAACCCTCTGTCTGCTCACTGCTTGTTCTCAGTCTATACAGTAGCCTAATGCCACCTATGCGTATCCGCGATGATTCCGCGAAGGATCCGCGAAGGATCCGCGAAGCAATCTCGGGACCATATAAGTGGCACAATGGCAAAATAAGGTAACTGTTCAGGTCTTTCCTTGGGTTTCCTCGGTCTTTACCTCTCGCTCAGGAAGACCTCTAAGGTTCCTCCTGCAATAATATCCTTGTAGTCTATTGAGGTCTTTTTGTAATCCACGCCATTGAGTTTCATCTTCTTGGTATAGATGCCCTTGCCCGTTGTCTTGATGGTGAAGGTCTTGCCGTCTCTCACCTTTAAGGTGGCTTCCTTCACGATTGGTGTACTCAACTGGTATGTTCCGCCACATGGCTCTACCTGATATAGTCCCAGGGCAGCAAGGATATACCAGGCTGACATCTGACCGACATCCTCGTTTCCGCAAAGTCCGGCTGGTTGGTCTGTATAGAGTTCGTTCAGTACTTTTCTCACCAGTTTCTGGGTCTTCTTGGGTTCGCCGACGTAGTTGTATAGGTATAGCACGTGGTGACTGGGTTCGTTACCATGAGCATATTGGCCAATCAGTCCGCTGATGTCAGGATTGGCATCCTCCCCCAGGTCGCTGTCTGCGGTAAAGAGGCTGTCCAATCTGCCGATGAAGGCTTGTCTGCCACCCAGCAGTTCTACCAGCCCATTCACGTCGTGGGGCACGAGCCAGGTGTACTGCCAAGGATTGCCCTCGGTGTAGTCGCCTGTCTGATGCCCAGGGTTGAAGCCCTCGATGCTGCGGAATTCTCCCGTGCTGGACAGGGCGCGCATGCAGCGAACACGGGGGTCAAATAACTTCTTGTAGTACTGAGCCATGTCAGCAAAGTATACGCTGTCCTCCTGGTTCCCCAACTTACCTGCGGCCTGGGCGAGAGCCCACTCTGCAAGGAAGTATTCAAGATTCTTGGCTACGGTTTCACCTTCGGTGCCGTCGAATGGCAGGTATCCGAGTTCCTGCAGATAGTGCTTGCCACGGTTGGGCTTTAGCATGGATGTCCTCATGGCTTGGTAAGCCTCTTCGTAGTCAAATCCCTCATAACCTTTGAGGATCAAGTCTGCCATCACGGGTATGGCGGGGCAACCCACCATACAGTAGGTCTCACAGCCGGTAAGATGCCATACGGGCAACTCGTCTCGTTCCTGGGCGATGTGGAGCATGCTCTGGGCATAGTCCTTCATGCGGTCGGGGAAGATGAGTGTTGCCAGGGGGTGTGCTGCACGATAGGTGTCCCACAACGACCATGTCGTAAGGTTCTCGAAATCAGCGGAGCGATGTACTTTGTAATCGGCACCTCGGTAGTCTCCTGTTACGTCGTTCCAGGTTTGGGGGGCCACCATCATGTGATACATCGAGGTGTAGAAGATACGACTTTCTCGCTCGCTGTTGAAAGTGGCCCTGATACGGCCAAGCTGTTCCTCCCACTCTTGCAGGGCCTGCTCGCGAACCTTTGCGAAATCCCATCCGGGGATTTCTGTTCCGAGGTTTTGAAGGGCATTCAACTCGCTGGTAGGTGACAATGCCACCTTGGCCATAACGGTTTCGCCGGGACCTACTTCAAAGACTGCCTGGCCATAGGGAGAGTCTTGTCCTTCGCTCAGCCATGCCTTCATGGGTTTGCTGAACTGAATGATGAAGTAGACGTGCTGCTCGTTAGCCCATCCGTGGCTGATACGGTAACCCATCACGGTCTGCTCGTCCATCCTTGCCAATCTGGTATTTAGCATATTGTCCCCGACACCATGTTCCAGGTCAATGATGATACGAGCGCTTCCTGTACCTCGTGGCCAGGTGTAACTGTGGAGTGCTGCACGGCGAGTGGCAGTCATCTGGCATAGGATGTGCCCGCGGTCCAGAACCACCTTGTAATATCCGGGTTTTACTTCTTCGTTGTCGTGACTGAAATCGGATGCCAGTCCTTCGCGTGTAAGCTCCACTTCGCCTGTGGTTGGCATTAAGGCTATGTCTCCCAGGTCGGAACATCCAGTTCCACTGAGGTGTGTATGGGCAAATCCGATAATCTGCTTACCGTCATAGTGGTAACCAGAACACCAATCCCATCCTGTCTCAAATTGGGTGGGACCGACATTTACCATACCAAAAGGTACGTGGGCACCTACGAACACGTGACCGTGGTCTGCCGTTCCAATCATGGGGTCAACATAGTCGGTCAGGCGTTGCTGGGCAAGGCCAGCAGAGGGTAACATTAATAGGGTTGCAATAAAGCTGTAGATCAATCGTTTCATGGTTAATAATGTATTTATGGCGCAAAGTTAGTGAATTAGCGCTACTTAAGCAAATATTTACGCACAAAAAAAGAGAGTCTTGA